>CBDVEP010000115.1:0-10122 GCA_965373035.1 uncultured bacterium | reverse complement strand
GAACCATAGATAATATTATTATTTATCCCAGGCGTATTATTGAAAAAGCATTATATAATAATGCTGGTGGTATATTTCAAAAAAATAAAAGAAATAAAGTTGACTGGTATAATTTATTTAAGGAAAAAATAACATTTGATGATGTATATTTACCATAAAAAAAATGAGCGTGCCATGAAAGTCTTATATGCTGAAACTCAAGCCAACCAGATGGAAGGGAGCACTTCAGACGACTTTCAATGGTCTTATCGCTCAACTATAATATAGGAATTATATAAAAAATGTCAAGTAAAATAAAGGTGTTTTTTTCATTACCAAGAAACCCAATAATTGCAAAAATATTCAGAACAATACGTTTATCGGAAAATATCGGTTCAGGTTTTTATAAAATGAGAGAAGGTTGGAAATCATTTTATAAATCCATGCCTGAAATAGGCGGTGATTTTGATTTTTATAAAATTGAGTTTAGATTTAAACAGAAAGACCTGAAAAAGTTGGGAGAAAAAGATCTCGAAAAGATCCATGAGAAGTTGGGAGAAAAGTTATAGACCAGATACTTTTTGCTTTTTATACTGCTTTTTTTTATTCAGAATCATTTGTCATTATGATACTTTCAATTAATGTTTTTTCTTCATTACGGAAATAGGCAGTAGTGGGTGTATTATAATCAGAATATTGTTTTAGAAGTTGTCTAATGATTTTAATTTTTTTTTCTTTTATCCATTTTCCAATTATGGCTAATCTAAATGCACGATTTCCTTTGTTCTTAAGAATAATTTTAAATAAATTTTTATCTTTTTTTGAAGTTTTAAGAAATAACAATGGATCAGGCAGTCCATTCTTCTTAAAAAAAAGCATATTCTTAAAAAAAGCTGATGTTTCAGTAATAGAGACATAATTATTATGCTTAAAATTAATGGCATTATATTTTTTATCAGCAAGTCTCACAGTTTTATTTTTTGTGTTATAAATAAAAATACTTTTTGTTCTTATTTTATTATCATAATAATAAATACAGACAAATATATTGTCTTTAGATACAGCAACTCTAGAACTTTTAAATGATATTATTTTTAAATTTTTTTTTAAAACGAATTCCCCTATATTTGTCAATTTTTTCTCATGATAATCATATTTATAAAAATAATATTTTTTTAAAGCATTTTTAGAAATTCCGCCATCTGGAAATCTGGCTATCCCTTTTGGGGCATAATAGATAGAACAATTAATAATAAATATGCAGGCACCTTTGATTTTATATCCTTTAGTTGTGTCTATACAAAAATTGGGTACTTTTTCATATAGAGAGCAATGTGTTGTCATTATAAAACAGAATGGAATAATTATAAAAGATAAGCGTAAGAATACTGGAAATTTAATTTTTAATTTTTTCAATATTTTCACTTGCCTTTTTTAACCAGATATCAGAAAGACAGGTATCATTATATTTCAAACCCTTATAAACATTTTTTATTTCAAATCCAAGGAAGTATTCCAGTTTTAAATTTTTATCCATTAAATTTTTTACTTTTTCCCTGAATTTTTTTAAGTTTTCCCAATGAAAAGGAAAATTGATTTTTTGAGGATTCATTGTGTCCTTTAAAACAATACTCTTATATTTTGGATATTTTATAGAATCGTAAATAGTATAAATTTCAGTTGCATGTCCAGGCTTGTTAGCTCCTATATAAACAGAAATTTTTATTTTTTTTATCCTGTTATTTTTTTTAAAAAGAGAATCTGATTTTGCAAAGCCATTAATCATAAAAAAATATTTAACATTTTCATTAATCTTCCAATAAATAGTTTCACCAATCCCTTCATTACTTTTTCCTTCTGCCCAGCAGGTATTTTCATCCCTATCAAATAAATTATGAGCTCCATACTCACCTAATGTATATTGAGTGGGATTATTTAATTCTGAGGTTGAATAATATAATTGTCCTTTATGATAACGAAGCTTTAGACTTTGTTTTTTAAAAGATTTTGAACAAGTACAGAATATTATTATGCTGAAACAGATTAATATAATTAATTTTAAATATTTCATAATTCTCCTCTCATTAAAAACTAATAATTTTTCAATATTATTCAACTAAAATATCTACTTTCGTTACAAATTATATTAATATAAAATCTAATAAATTATCATTGTTTTTATAGATCCATTGAAAGTTATTCCCGCGAGACATTACATAATACAGATCTCCCTCATATTTTATACTGATTGGTAAGGACATAATGAAACGATATGATATTAAAAATTAATGTCAAGCAAAATATCAAATGTAAAAATCGAAACTTTTTATATGTTTGAGCCAATAGACAAATTAAAGGAAAAGTTAAAATAAAAAAGCCGACCTTTAAAAGGCCGGCTTCTTTTGCCATGCGGTTTGTAGTACTTTATAATTATGGTTAGCCAAGCAACTGCAATATAGTTTGAGGCCTTAAATTAGCCTGTGCTAACATAGCTGTTCCAGAGCGAGCTAGTATTTGATTTTTCACAAAATGAACCATCTCTTCAGCCATATCAACGTCTCTTATTCTAGATTCTGCTGCTTGTGTGTTTTCATAAGCATTCAGCAATCCTTCTGATGCATATTCTAATCTGTTTTGATAAGCACCAAGATCAGCTCTTTGTTTAGAGACTTTTGTAAGTGCTGCATCAATGATACCAAGAGCAGAATTGGCTTTTTCAGGAGTTGAAAGGGATATGAAATCTCCATTAGGTTTACGAATCTTAAGTCCTCGAGCAGTCATAGTTCCAACATAAACTCTTTCTCTCTGATCCTTGTTAGGACCAATATGAAACCACATACTTGCCAGAGGTATACCGCCAACAGCAGGATTTGCAAATCTACCGGTTAACATGTTCATAGTATTAAACTGACCATGGGAAGCAACTCTGTCAATTTCATCAATTAAAGCAGATACTTCAACCTGAATTTGCATCCTGTCTTCAGCAGTATAGATTCCATTAGATGATTGAATAGACAGTTCTCTTAACCTGTGGAGAATATCCTGTGATTCCTGAAGATAGCCCTCAGTAGTTTGGATAAAAGAAATACCATCTTCAGCATTTCTCTCAGCCTGTCTGAGTCCTCTAATCTGACCTCTCATTTTTTCAGAGACAGCCAAACCAGAAGCGTCATCTCCGGCTCGATTGATTCTGTAGCCGGATGAAAGTTTTTCGATGTTTTTAGAAACATCCCAACCATTGAATTTTAACACTCTATGAGCGTTAATAGCAGATAAATTATGATTAATTATCATTTTCTTCCTCCTTGAAGAATTTTATAGAAAGCATCCTTGCTTTCTGTTATTATTTTTTAAATGTTAAATTATCACCTCCTCATCACATGATAATTCTTATCTAATTTAAATATCGTCATTTCAAATATTAGACTTTAATTTTTTTTAATTCACCATAAAAATTTGGCAGGGTCCTTGGGCTTTCCTTTATACCAGACCCTGAAATCAAGATGAGGACCAGTGGAACGTCCGGTGTTTCCAGCTTTACCAATGATCTGTCCCTGTTTTACTTTTTGTCCCCTCCGAACAAAAATTCTAGATAGATGCCCATAGGAAGTAGCATAACCATTATAATGTTTTATTTTTACATATTTTCCATAGCCATTAACCCATCCAGCAGCAACAACAACACCTGAATTAGCAGCACTGATGGGTTGACCAACCCTGGCTCTGATATCAAGTCCATAATGAAATTTTCTTTTTTTTAAAACAGGATGCATTCGTGTCCCGTAAGAAGAAGTATAAGCTCCTCCTAAAGGTGATTGCAGCACGGTTCGGAAATCATACATTTTTTTCATTTTATCAGTTAACAATATTGGCTTTGCATTTGGAATAAATAAAATATCTCCTTCCTTAAGTGGTGCAAATAATTTTTTTAAGATATTTCTATTATTAGCTTTTTCAATTGCTTTAACTGACAAGTTAAATAATTTTGCAATAAAGAAGATATTTTCATTTTTTTGAACAACATAAATACATCCAATTACATTACAAACAATTAATTTTTCATCAATACCTGCATAAAGATTTTTTAAATAAGGATTCAACCCAACAATAGTGTCAATATTAATATGGTTTGACCTTGCAATCCCCCAATAATTTTCTCCTCTCTGAACCGTATGGATATTAAAACCATAATCCAGTTTTTTTAATTTCCTGAAGATTTTATTTTGAAACTTATACTTATTTTCACGATTTTCAAATTCAGGAAATATCATATAAGTACAATTTTCAGGTGGTGAAAATTTTACCATGCTTATTAGAATATTATTTAAAAGCATGATAACCATAAAAAATAATATCAGATAAGAAAGAAGCGGGTTGTTTTTATATATAATTAATAATTTTTTACTAATTTTTTTAAAAAAATCTTTGTTAAATATTTTTACATACTTCATCGGCAACTCTCCTTGAAACATTTTTATCTATTGCTTTTGGAATAAAAAAAGAATGAGATAATTTATTTTTTGGGACCATCCGGGAGATGGCAACGGCAGCAGCTTTTTTCATTTTAAATGTAATTTTTTTTGCTCCACATTGAAGTGCTCCTTTGAATATACCTGGAAAAGCTAAAAGATTATTTATCTGGTTGGGATAATCTGATCTTCCTGTGGCTATTACTTTTACTCCATATTGTCTGGCTTTTTCAGGCATGATTTCTGGAGTTGGGTTTGCCAGTGCAAAAATAATAGGACGGGGATTCATCTGCTGAATAGCTTCCTTGTTTAAAATATTTCCTGTTGAAACCCCAATAAATACATCAGTTTCTTTCATTGCTTTTATTAAATCACCCTTAATATTATTTTTATTTGTCTTATGTGCAATTTTTACTTTAGCTGAATTCATAGACTTTTTTCTGCCCTTATAAATTATTCCTTTACTATCACAAAGTATAATATTTTTTATATGAATGTCCAGAAGAAATTTGGCAATGGCTATCCCGGCAGCCCCTGCACCATTGATAACAACTTTGATATTTTCTAATTTTTTACTGACTAATTTTAAAGCATTTAATAATCCTGCATATACTACAATAGCTGTCCCATGCTGGTCATCATGAAATACAGGAATATCCAGGTATTTAATAAGTTTTTTTTCTATCTCAAAGCATCTTGGGGATGAAATGTCCTCTAGATTAATTCCTCCAAAGCCTGGAGAAATCCTGATAATTGTTTTTATAATTTCGGAAGTTGATTTTGTATTCAGGCAGATAGGAACTGCATTAATATCTCCAAATTCTTTAAATAAAATGGCTTTTCCTTCCATTACGGGAAGGGCAGCTTCAGGCCCAATATCACCTAACCCTAATACAGCACTTCCATCAGTGACAATGGCAATTGTATTTTTTTTAAAAGTATAATCATATACTTTTTTTTTAGTTTTATTAATTTCAATACAGGGATACGAAACCCCTGGTGTATATAATATAGAAAGATTTTTGTCTGTTACTTTTGCCTTGCTTTTAATTTCTAGTTTGCCCTGTAATTGTTTGTGAAGTTTTAAAGATATTTGTTTGGTATTCATTTTATACTATAATCTCCATAGTACTGATTTAAAAATGGTTTTATTTTTGTTAAATAAGAAATACACTTGTTTTTCGGAATATATTTTTTTCTATAAGATATGGTTATAACCTTTTGTTCATAAGGATATAGTGTAAATTTATAATATATTTTTTTTGTAAAATTATAAAAATCTTTAAAGAATTCTATTCCATTTATTTTATGATAATAATTCCAACGAATGCCATATCCTGTATTTAAATTAACAAAGCTGTTAATATGATGGCTGTAATTCCCTGTAAATTTTTTTTTATACGGATAAAAAGCAAATTGATTTTTGAGAAAAAGTAAACTATTGAGTAAGGATGGTGAAAATTTATTTTCTATAACCATGATAAAGGATTGTTTTCTTCTATGATTATTTTTAATTTTATAACTTAGAAGAAGTTTTTTATATTGTAAAATAATATTTTTTTCAATGCTGATATTACTTGAGGAATCATATTTAAACATTAGACCATTTTCAAATTTGTAATAATTGATACTATTTAAATTAACAGGAATAATGTTTTTCTTTTTTTTAACATAAATTTTTTCAACAAATGAATCAAAGTTTATAAGACAGATCCCTTTATGATGCAGAAACCATTTTTTTAAATAGCCTGTTTTTGTGTCAAATGTAAAAAAATTTTCTTTGTCAAATAGTGTTATATATTTTTTATTATTAATATTATATTCAATACTGGAAATTTTATACTTTTTAAAGATTTTAGTAGTTAAAGGAAATAAATTCAGCATTAAATCATTAATATGATCAAATAATTTTATATTAAAAAGGGTATATGATAAATCAAAAATTTTATTTTCAGAATCTGATAATTTTTTTTGAACTTTTAAAGAGTAAATTAAATCTATAAATTTATTTATTTCATTTTTTGATGCTCTATACCTTTTATCAGAAAATATAAAACAATTATATTGAAAATTAGTATTATTATTAAGAATTTTTATTAAAGTATCAAATTTTTCCTGTAATAATAAGGATAAATCCAGTTTAAAATTTAAATTTTTTTTAATATTTTTTTTTGAAATAGTATCCAGTATTAATTCAAGCTCTTTAAAGTTTAATATATTTATAAAAGGAGCAATTTTATCAATTTGAATAATTTCTGGTTTATTATTAATGGTTGAAAAAATTTTTTTATCAGCATCTGATTGCATACCTGAGAACCATTTTTTCTGTGCAGAAATTAGTTGTGGATGAGCGTTTTTAATTTTAAATAGTTTAATATTACCATTATTAATATTATTTTTTATTTTTTCCAGCATGAAATTTTTATTCCAATTTAAATAAATAAGTATAAGTGGATTATATTCCAGGTATAAATGTAAGTTTTTTAGTTTATGCTGTATAAGCATTTCAAAAGAGGAAAAAGTAATAACATTATAATTTATATAAAAATTTATTTGGGAACAAGTACATATTATAGGGTTTGTTATCAATAATAAAAGTATAACAATAAAATATAGACAATTTTTCACTACTTAGAATGGTTGGTTTTTTTATTAGTATTAAAATTAGTGCCAGGTGTGGTTTGTGCTTTTTTTGGTTGTGTAGGCGGCGGCATAGTTTTTCTCATTTCTTTTAATTTTTGTTCTACAATAGAGGTTTTTTTTGCCTGAAACATAGCCAGCCCAATAGTTCCTAAAAAGAATAAGGTAGCCAGCACGGTTGTGATTTTAGTTAAGATATCTCCTGTCTGGGTTCCAAAGACATTCTGACTGCCTGAACCGAATAATTCCATTCCGGAAGCTCGGCTTGATTGAAGTAAAATAATTAGAATCAATAAGATACATACAATAATAAATATAATTAAACAAAATGTATACATTTTTTTCTCCTGTTTTCAAATTTAGTTATAAAATATAATATAAAAAATATTATAGTCAAGTTTTTAATGAAAAAATACCTGCTTGACAAAAAAAATATTTTATATAAAATAAAGGCATCTTGAAAAACAAAAGGAAATGATATGGAATCAACACAACAAAAATCAAAAGCGTATTTAATTATTATTGCTGTTTTTATAATTGTTTTTATTATTTATACTGCTGGATTTATTTGGAGGGTTTATAATAAAACACCACGGTATATGCTTATTATTAATCCTGCTCATGGAGGAAAAAAAGCTTTGTCATCAGAGTTAGATGGGGATCGGTTTAATCCTCTCCAGAATGTTTATACTAAAAATTATGATGAGGGCTTGATAGTTAAGAATAAATCAGAATATAAAATTTTATTGGAATTAAGTAAGAAAATTAGAAACAAATTAGAATATGCTAAAGGTTACCTGGGATGGGGGAAATTTAGAAAAATATTGCAAAAATATGGACAGAGTAAGGATTATAAACCAGTAATTTTTGATGTCAGGTTAACAAAAGAAAACGATTATCATTATTACTTAAGAAAAGGGAAAAAAGATATTAATAAATATTTTCGTTTGTTTGATTTTCCTTCAAAAGGATTAAATAAGAAAGAAGGGAAAGGTATTTTAAGTTTAATTAATAAACATAACCCAGATATAGTATTAAATTTTGATTTTAATTATCAAGGCAAAATGGATAAAGAACTTTTTTCTATTAATGTCCCTGATTTTGAATTTTTTAATTATATAAAAAAGAAGTTACTTTCAAAAAAAATGAATTTCAATAAACATAATGATATAATTAGTTGCTGGTATGGAATGAGTAAAGGGGAAAAGAAGAAAAATTTAATTAAAGATACATGGATATATTTTACAGGGATAATGCCTGATGAAACATTGTTCAATCCATCAAAGAAATTTTTTGGACATGGATATAATTTATTACATTGGAAATATTGTGATAAGGATTATTTAAATAAATATAAGAATAAAGAAGAAAATTCAGAGTATAATAATCATTTAAGTGATTTTAGACCATTGAGAAAATTCTGGAAGAGAGAAAAATTTGATGTTGAGAAATACAGGCGAGTCTGTGGTGATTATGATTGTGGGGATAACATGTATGTCAGTGAAGAGATAATAAAATATATTATTGCTGTTTTAACTTTAAATAAGGATGAGAATGTTAAAAAGCTGGTCAAGAAACCTCCGGTTTATTCATATAATGAAGGCTCATTATATGTTAATTCTATTGTAATAAACATAAATCTAGGGTCCTTGTTTGATGAATATACAAGAACTGTTTTTTCTGAAAAACTTGACCAGGTAGCTGATGCAGTCTGTATCGGGCTGTATTCTATATGCCGGGGATATGATTTAAAAGAATTTAAAAATTTATCAATTAAACCTGAAGGTAAGCCAATAGACTTTATGAAGTATTATAAACATAAATATTTTGGTGGATATAGAAAAAGTTACAAATAGTGATTATTTAAATTCTTTAATTGCAGAATAAATAGCTCCGGAAGGTTTTAATTTACTTTTAAATAAAGTTAATTTTTTTATATTAAAATGTTCATTAGAAATATATACAAATTGTTTTTTAAATTGTTCCATAATAATTTTAAATTTATCCAGGTCTTTCTGCTCCTGGCATTTTAACCTTGCGATTGTAATGTGAGGAATAAAAGGACGTCTTTCTTCTGGAATTTCAATTTTTTTTAATTCCTGTTCAATTGTCTTGAAAATTTGAAGTAATTTATTGTTTTTCTTTTCTTTAAAGGAAATCCATAAGATTTTTGGGGTTGCTTTTAAAGGGAACATTCCATAAGAATCTATGAATAAATCCATATTTAGATTGATATTAAGATTTTTAATATGAAATATAATATCATTAATCTTTTTGTCTGTTATGCTTCCAAAGAATTTTAAAGTTAAATGAAGATTTTCAGGCCGAACCCATTTTATAATTTTTTTTAAATTGTTAGTAAGATTTTGGTGAATATTTCCAATCAGTTCTTTTATGTTTTTTGGCAAATCAATAGCTAAAAATGTTCTGGTTAATTGTTGTTTTTCTTTAAGGGAATTCATTTCACTATTGGATATATTTAAGAACTCAACTTATGAATAATTCTGGAGATTAGTTTAATATCTATAAATCAATTATAATTTAGTAATGCCTTTAAAAAGGCGGGCTCGGGAAATGACAGGGAATATTATTGGGAAGTATCCAATAAAAATAGATGGGGATAAGAAGGGAAGCCCGAGCCCTAAATATAATTGCTTTTTATTTTTCATATAATTTTGACTGTTATATTTAATACCTAACATCCTAAATTAAAGATGTTTTACCCTCTTGATTGGATTATTTATAACCATTGTAATTATAAAGTCAAGAGAAAAAGGAAATAAAATTAAAAAAAATAATAATATTTAATATTTTTAGTTTTATAATATAAAGATAATAAAAATATAAATAATGTCAATAATAATTTGCATCTAACAACTGCGGCTGTATTGTTTCCAATAAATGACTTGCTATTTTATTTTAATCGGATACTGTGAAACTATTGTAAATTAAAATGTCAAATTTAAAATCTTTAAGAAGTATGTAATATTTTAGATTTTCTAAAATTGTAGTGTAGGAGTTAAGACTTTAGTCT
>CBDVEP010000114.1:0-10264 GCA_965373035.1 uncultured bacterium | reverse complement strand
GTTTAAAATTATAACAGAAAAAAACTTATATTATTTCAAAGATAAAATAAATATTGATATAGAAGTTTTTTATAAATATGGTCAGCATCTAAGATATGGGAATTTAAAATGTGATATTCTATATAAAAAGCTGGATTCTGAAAAAACATATAAATATCTTACTACATTAGTTCCTAAACTTACAAAAGGAAAAATACATCTGAATATAAAACTCCAAAAATTATTAAAACAAGATAATTACCTTATAAAATTTATTATCAGGGTAAGAAGTAATAATGGATTTGAAGAAGCAGATTATCATATTATAAAAGTTATAAAATCTGATTTTAAACTTATTATTAAGGAACAGTATAATCTTTTTGAGATAGAGAAACCTGTTATCTTACATTATAATCTTATTCCTTTTTTTAGTAAAGCACATCTGAAAAAATTTAATTTTAATTTATACAGGATATGTAATTTAAAAACTATGGAGTCTAAATTTGTGTTTTCAAAGGTATTAAAAATAGATAAGAGCAATATCACATTTCAGTTGAATAAAAGTGGTTTATATATAGGGCATTTTTTCATGCAGGATAAAATGAACAGGGTAATAGAAAAAAAAATATATTTTTGGGTTTTATCTTACACATATGGCATTGATGTAAAACAAAGATTAGATGACATTATTATTATTCAAAATAAAAAAAATTATGATTATAGTGATATTGGTAAAGTTTTAATTCTCTTTCCAGATAAAAATATTTGGTATAATATTTATATTGAAGGTGAAGAAACTTTTTACAATAAAATAAAATTTGCAGAAAAGAATTTTATCTTATTTGATTTTCCAATACATGAAAAATATTCACCGGGAATATTTTTAAAAGTAACTGCTTTTTATAAAAACACATTATTTCATAAACAGATTAATATTAAAGTCCCTTATGTTGGTAAATATTTAAAAATTCAATCAGAAATTTCTAATATTTATAATAATTATGAATTTAATAAGATAAAAATGGAAACTTTTAATTATTGGGGTCATAATATTGCAGGACATCTTCTTTTTTATAATTTAAATAAAGATTTTCAAGACTTATATAACCAGAGACATGAAGGGCATTTTTTATATTCAAAATTATATAAAGAATCAAAAAATCCTTGTCAAATGTCAGATTTTATTAAAAGGGAAAAAAAGGAAAAAACAAGCACAATTCCTTATACTGCCGGGTTTATTTATAGTGATTATTTATATGAATCTCTAAATCATTATGAATTATTTTTTTTAAATAAAGAAGAGATTAAAGAAAAAAAGTTTCAATACAGTAAATATGGAAGTTGGGTTTCTTCTCTTTTTGGGTTTACTGATGATACAAAAGTCGGGTTTGAACAAAAAGAACATTTTTATAAAAGAGATTATGTTATTAATTATTATTTTCCTGAATATTTATTTATAAAGGATAAAACTTATTTTTCTCTTTTATTGCAGAATGAAAAAAATGTTCCTTATAAATTTAAATTTAATTTTACAATCCTAAATGGTAAATATAAATCACAGCTTAATAAATATGTATCTATGAAGCCTTTTCATCGTCAGGAATTATTATTAATGATCAATCCTAAATATCAAAGCAGTATAAAAATTGGGTTAAACAATATATTGCCAACTATTGTTGATAAAAAAGAGTTTTTTATTAAATTACGCAAAGATCCAAAAATAAAGAGACAAAAGAATAAATTTTTTAAGATTAAAAAATATTATTATAAGCTGAAATATTTTTTTAATAATGATATTTATTATAGTAAATTAAAAAGACCAGGATGGTTTCTTTTTCATTATAACCGTGGAGATGATGTTGTAATACGATTTAAAATAAAGGTAAAACGATATATAGAGAATGTAAAAATAATTGATTACCCTCCTGCCGGTTGTGAATATATTGAGCATCAACTTAAATATCATTTATACAAAATAAAACCATTCAGCAATTATGGAATTGTGTATAAAGAGGGAAAAATTATTTTTCATATTCCTGAATTAGAAAAAGGTGTTTATAATATTTATTATATTTTAAAAGCCAAATATGCAGGCCAATATTTTTTACCCGGTTATATGGTTTTCAGTGAAAGAAAATTACTTGTATCTTATCCGGAAGATGATTATGTTAAAATTTATTGATGGTTTTGTAAAAGGAAAATAAAACTTCTTCAATTTTATAGATGTTAAAGTAATTTTTAAAGAAAACAATTATAAATAGTTTACAATTGCTTTTATATCCAGAAGGGTTCAAATCCCCTTGGGCGTCCCCATTATGACAATAATGATAAATATCTGAGAATAAAAATTACTTCAGGATTCCATGAATTATTAAAATAATATGAAAAAAATTGACCTTTTATTTGTATATAATATATTGAAGGTAATATAATATGAAAGATATGATAAAATTATTTTTAGGGGATTGCAAAGAAAAGCTAACCGAAATCGAAAACAATTCAGTTGATTTAATATTTACATCTCCACCTTATGCAGATAGTAGAAGAAATACTTATGGAGGTATCCACCCGGATAAATATGTAGAATGGTTTTTACCTATATCAAAAGAATTGCTGCGGGTGCTAAAACAAACAGGCACATTTATTTTAAACATAAAGGAAAAAGCTTTAAATGGTGAAAGGCATACATATGTAATTGAATTAATATTAGAAATGAAAAAGCAAGGATGGTTATGGACAGAGGAATTTATCTGGCATAAAAAAAATTGTTATCCAGGTAAGTGGCCAAATCGATTTAGGGATGCATGGGAGAGACTTATTCAATTTAATAAGGATAAAAAATTTAATATGTATCAAGAGGCAGTTATGCTCCCTATAGGTGATTGGGCCGATTCTCGATTAAAAAAATTAAGTGAAACAGATAAAATCAGAGATACTTCTAAGGTTGGAAGTGGTTTTGGAAAAAATATATCTAATTGGCTTGATAGAGATAAAGTTTTTCCTACTAATGTATTAAATCTTTCTACTGAGTGTGGAAATAAAAATCATAGTGCTGCTTTTCCAGGAACATTACCTGAATGGTTTATTAAATTATTTACAAAAGAGGCAGATACTGTATTAGATCCTTTTATGGGATCTGGAACTACTATTAAAGTAGCCCAAAAAATGCATAGAAGAGCTATTGGTATTGAATTATTACAAGAATATTATGATATGGTAGTAAAATCGCTTAAAACAAAACAATACGAACTTTTTAAAGAAGTAGAATTATATGGCTAAAATTGATTTAAAAGATGTTATTAATTATGTTGAAAATAATATTGGGGAGTTTCATTCCAGACGTCTTAATAGTTTGCAATCCTTACAATTACAAAAAATATTAAAAAGAAAAAATCCTTATTTATTTAAAGCTAAAAATATTCTAACAGCCCAAGACTTAGTAAAAAATCTTCTAGAAGCCCATTTATCCTCTCAAGAAGAGACTATTTTTGGAGAATTTTTAGAAGGTTTAGCAATTTTTATATGTAACAAAGTACATAAAGGCAGAAAATCATCAGCAGAGGGAATAGATTTAGAGTTTGTTTTTGTATTATTAAATTTACGATAATACATAAATTTATAAAAAATTGGTAAATGTACTATACCTTTTTAAATTTTCCCCCGTATACCATAACCTCAGGTGGAAGCGGTCGGGCATTATAGGTTGAAGCCATTACTCTTCCATAAGCTCCAGCACTTTTTACAGCAAGATAATCATTTTCATATACTTTACCAATTAATCTGTTTTTAGCAAAAAAGTCACCGGTTTCACATATAGGGCCGACAACATCTACTTTAAATTTTTTCTTTGTTTGTTTAAGTGGTATTATTTCATGATAAGCTTCATAAAGGGATGGCCGTATTAATGTGTTCATACCAGCGTTAACAATAACAAATGTTTTATTCAGGCTCTTTTTTATATAAATAACTTTAGTTATTAAGACACCGGCATTGCCTACAATATAGCGGCCAGGTTCCAGTATTAATTTTAAATTTTTATTTTTTATTAAGGGGATAATTTTTCTGGCAAATTCATCAGGGGTTTGAGGCTTTTCATTTTTATAAATAATACCCAGTCCTCCTCCAATATTTAAATACTCTATAACAAAATGATGTTTTTGAATTTCTTTGATTAAATTTAATATTTTTTTTATTGCTTTAATATAAGGCGAAACTTCTGTAATTTGAGAGCCAATATGAAAGTGAATACCTTTTAAAGAGATATTGCTGCATTGTTTTAAAATTTTTAAAACATTTTTAATTTCATATATGGAAATCCCAAATTTAGTCTCTTTTTTACCGGTTGTTATATATTTATGTGTATTAGGAATAATATCCGGATTAATTCGTATGGCAATAGTGATTTTTTTCTTTAATTGTTCTGCAATTTTATTAATTAATAAAATTTCATTTGAAGATTCACAATTAAACATAAAAATATTGGATTTAATAGCTTTTTTAATTTCTTCTGATGTTTTTCCAACTCCGGCAAATACTATTTTTTGTCCTGAAACTCCTGCTTTTAATGCTTTTTTTAATTCCCCTCCTGATACAATATCAAATCCACTTCCAGCTTTTTTTAATGTTTTAAGTACTTTAAGATTAGAATTTGATTTTATTGAAAAACAGATTAAGGGCTGAAGTTCTTTAAAAGCATCTTTAATTTGAAAAAAATGACGTAAAATGGTTTTCTTGCTGTAAAGATAAAATGGCGTTTTGATTTTTTTTGTAACATTTAGAATGTTTACATTTTCAGCATGTAGAATGTAGTTTTTATAATTAAAATAATCCATTTATTACTTCTTCACCATTCTTTTTGCGATTTTTATCTGATGCTTGACGCTATTGTATGAGGTACTGCCATAAGACAGTTTGCTTTTAATGGATTTTTTATAGTCCAGCAATTCAAAAATAGTATTATTAAATTGTTTATAAAATTTTTGGAACTCTTCAAGTTTTAAATCAAATAATGTTTTTTTATTGGTTATGCAGTAATTAATAATGCGACCTGTTATTTCATGTGCTCGTCGAAAAGGAACTCCTGCATGAACGAGATAGTCAGCTAAATCTGTAGCCAGAAGAAAGCCTGATTGCAGCTTGGTGTTTATTTCTTTTTCATTAAATGTAATATTTTTAAGTAAAGCAGGTATGATTTTCAGTACAGGTAATAGAACATCAATTGTATGAAACAAGATTTTTTTATCTTCCTGTAAATCCCTGTTATAAGTTAATGGCAGGGCTTTTAATAATGTTAAGATAGAAATTAAATCACCATATATTAAACTTGTTTTTCCCCTGATTAATTCCAGAACATCAGGATTTTTTTTATTCGGCATAATACTGCTGCCGGTAGTAAAGGAGTCATTTATTTCTATAAATTTAAATTCATCTGTATTCCATATTATTAAATCTTCAGCTAATCTGGAAAAATGCATAGCTAATAAAGAAGAATTAGAAATAAATTCAATTAAAAAATCTCTATTGCTGACAGTATCTATGCTGTTTTCTGAAATTTTAGAAAAATTTAACAGATCAGCTAAATATTTTCTGTCAGTATTATAATTAACCCCTGCTAAAGCACCTGTTCCCAGCGGGAGTATATCTATAGATTTTAAATTATGTTGAAACCTTTCTTTATCTCTTTGAAGCATAAAAAAATAAGCCATGAAATAATGAGATACAAGAACAACCTGTGCCTGCTGCATGTGAGTATAACCTGGAATGATTAAATTTAGATGTTTTTCTCCCAGCTTAATAATTATTTTTTGAATAGATGTAATGTCATTTATTATTAATGTAATGACATCTTTTAAATAAAGATATACATCCAGGAGAACCTGGTCATTTCTACTTCTGCCTGTATGAAGTTTTTTACCGGCATCACCAATTGTTTTAATCAAAGCTGATTCAATATTCATATGAATATCTTCACATTCTTTTTTAAGTTTAAATTTTTTTGTTTGTATTAATTTTTGAATTTTATTTAAGCCTGATATTATTTTTAATGTATCTGATTGAGTGATGATTTTTGATTTTGCCAGCATTTTACAATGAGCAATACTTCCCTGGATATCATACAATGCAAGCCGATTGTCAAAAGAAATAGATTCAGTAAAATTTTCCACTAATTTTGACATATTTTTATTAAACCTGCCGCTCCATAAATTTTTGTTTTTCATAATTAATAATAATAATTCATTATTTTTTTTATTCAAGAAATATTTTTTAAATTTGGATTTATTCTTGACAAATTAATAGGAAAATATAATTTTTAAGAACATAAATTTTATTGGAGTAGCAAAATGAAAGTAATTATACCAGTAGCTGGAATAGGAACAAGGCTTAGACCACATACGCATACTATTCCAAAAGTTTTAATTAAAGTAGCCGGGAAAACTATTATTGAACATATTCTTGATGAACTTCTGTGCTTAAATCATAAATTCAGCGAAATAATATTTATTGTAGGTCATTTAGGAGATCAGATTGAAGAATATATCACACCAAAATATAAGAAACGGATTAAATTACGTTATGTGTCGCAGGCTCAAAGAAAAGGAGTTGGTCATGCAATTTATCTGACAAAAGATTTTATTCAGAATGAGCCTGTTTTTATTATTTTAGGTGATACAATATTTAAAGCTGATTTTAATCATATTATTAATTTAAAAAATAATTTTATTGGTGTTAAAGAAGTAGATAACCCCAGAAGATTTGGAATTGTTTTTACAGATAAAAATAAGAATATAACAAAATTTGTAGAAAAGCCGGAAAATCCAGAATCTAATCTGGCTATTGTAGGCATTTATCTTATTCAGAATTCACAAACTTTATTTTCCAGGTTAGAATATATTATTAAAAACAATATTACAACTAAAGGAGAATTTCAGATAACAGATGCATTGCAGTTAATGCTTAAAGGAAATGAAAAATTTAAAACTTTTAAAATTGATAAGTGGCTTGATTGCGGAAAAATGGAAACATTATTATCAACAAATAAAGAATTACTTGTACATCACAATACCAGGAAAAAAATTAAGAATGTTATTATTCATTTTCCTGTTTTTATATCAAAATCTGCTGTTGTAAAGAATTCTGTTATTGGGCCTTACGTTTCAATTGGTGACAATGTTATTGTGGAAAATTCAGTGGTTCAAAACAGTATTATTAATGATAATGCTGAAATAAATAATTTATTGTTGGATAGTTCAGTGATTGGTCGTGATGCTTTTGTAAAAGGTGTTTACAGGCATATGAATATAGGTGATTCATCAAGGATAAATTTAGGATGATTATTCAGTTATTTTATGATTTTAAGGCTGTTTTTGAAAGGGACCCGGCAGCAAGGGGTTTACTTGGATTTTTCGAGGTCTTATTTACTTATGCTGGGTTTCATGCTGTTTTTTTATATAGAATTACTCATTTATTATATAAATTAAAAATTCCATTAATACCAAGAATTATATCTCAAGTAACAAGGTTTTTAACCAGTATAGAGATTCATCCTGCTGCTGTAATCGGGAAGGGGTTTTTTATTGACCATGGAATGGGTGTTGTTATTGGAGAGACAACACAGATTGGAAATCATGTAACATTATTTCAGGGAGTAACTTTAGGTGGAACAGGAAAAGAAGCCGGGAAACGTCATCCAACTATAGGGGATGATGTGGTAATTGGAACAGGTGCAAAAATTCTTGGAAATATTACTATTGGGTATAATGTTAAAATTGGAGCAAACTCTGTTGTACTGCAAAATGTTCCTGATGATTCAACAGTAGTTGGTATTCCAGGCAGGATTGTCAGGCAGAAAGGTAAGATTTTAGACAATTTAAATCATCAGGATATTCCTGACCCTGTTTTTAAACGTATTGTCCATTTAGAAAAAGAAATTAATAAATTAAAAAAAATTATACAAAAAAAGAAAAAAAGTTAGAAATGAATATACATTTTTATAATACCTTAACAAGAAAACTTGATAAGTTTATTCCTTTAAAAAATAAACTAGTAACTATTTATTCCTGTGGTCCTACTGTTTATAATTATGCTCACATTGGTAACTTCCGCTCTTATATATTCAGTGATTTATTAAGACGGTTTCTTAAGTATAAAGGTTATAAAGTATCTCATGTTATGAATATTACAGATGTAGATGATAAAACCATTAAAATGGCTCAGAAAACTAATATCCCCTTAAAAGAATATACTGAAAAATTTACCAGTGCTTTTTTTGATGATATGAATACACTTGGTATTGAAAAAGTAGAATTTTATCCTAAGGCAACAGAACATATTAATGATATGATTGAATTGATAAAAAAATTGGATAAGAAAGGGTATATTTATAATTCTGAAGGTTCTGTTTATTTTAAAATTTCAAAATTTAAAAATTATGGAAAACTTTCAAAAATTAATCTTAAGGGAATGAAATCAGGCATTAGAATTGATGCTGATGAATATACTAAAGAAGATGTAAAGGATTTTGTATTGTGGAAAGCTTTTAAAAAAGGAGAACCTTGCTGGGAAACAGAATATGGAAAAGGCAGACCAGGATGGCATATTGAATGTTCAGCCATGAGTACTAAATATCTAGGTACTACTTTTGATATTCATACAGGTGGTGCTGATTTGATTTTCCCGCATCATGAAAATGAAATTGCACAGACAGAAGCAGCCACGGGTAAACAATTTGTAAGATACTGGCTTCATTGTGCTTATTTAATTGTTGATGGAGAGAAGATGTCTAAATCTAAAGGAAATTTTTATACTTTAAGGGACCTCATACAAAAGGGCTATTCTCCAAAAGCAATACGATATCTTTTGCTTTCAACTCGTTATAGAAAGCAGTTAAATTTCACAAAGGAAGGCCTTCAGACTGCTGCCAGTGCTGTTTCAAAGATTCAGAATTTTTATCAGAATTTAAAAGATTTAAAGATTAAAAACACTGTTGATTATAAATTTAAAAAAATATTGGAAAAACACAAAAAAGCATTTGATTCTTATCTGGATGAGGACTTGAATATTTCAGGTGCTTTAGGGCATTTATTTGAATTATTAACACAAGCTAATAAATTTATAGCAGAAGATAAATTAATTCAAAAAGATAAAAAGTCCTTATTAAAAACCTTAAAAGAAATAAATCAGATTTTAAATATTTTAGATGAGGAATCTTATGAATTGCCTGAGGATATAAGGCAGTTAATAGATAAAAGAGAAACTGCCCGAAGAGAGAAGAATTTTAAACTTGCGGATGAAATTAGAAATCAGCTAAAAAAACAAAATATTATTCTCGAAGATACAAAAGAAGGTGCTAAATGGAAGATTTTGAAGTAATTTATGGTATTCATCCTGTTGAAGAGATATTAAATTCACCTAAAAAAATAGCTAAAATATTAATAAAAAAAAGCGATAAATTAAATCAAAAAATTCTTAAGCTTATTGTTCTGGCAGAAGTAAATAATGTTAAAATAAAGCAGGTTAAAGAAGAAGAGATAACAAAGATTGTCCCTGAAGGTGTTCACCAGGGAATTGCAGCTTATGTTAAGAAACAAAAGAAAATATCCAGAATTGATTATTCTAAAAATTTGTATGTTATTCCTGATCATATTACTGATGTACATAATATGGGGGCAGTACTTAGAAGTACTGAGTTTTTTAAATCAGACGGTATTTTACTTCCTAAAAAACGAAGTGCAGATATCAATCCTACAGTAAAAAAAACTTCAGCCGGTGCAGTTTCTTATTTAAATATGATTTTTGTTTCTAATATTGGAAATGAAATTGATAATTTTAAAAAAAATAATTTTTGGATCATTGGGGCTGATGTAGAGGGGGAAGATAATCTTTATGATTTTAAGTTTCCTTCTAAAAGTGTTATTATAATTGGTAATGAAGAAAAAGGAATCAGCCATCTTGTTAGAGAAAAGCTGGATTTTAAAGTAAAAATTCCAGGATTTGGACAAATCCAGTCCCTGAATGTATCTGTTGCCTGTGCACTTTTTCTTTTTCAATACAGGAAGTACCATGTAATCGGTTAGTTAGCACTTCATATGTAATCACAACTGTAGGGGAGACTAAAAGTCTCCCCTACCATATTGCTTAAAAAAGAAGTAGTTACTAACCTATGATAGTGCCATAGACAAAGTTCTTGATTTTTAAAGAAAAAGTATTAATATAAAACAGATTTTATATCTTTTGGAGATAAACAATTATGAAAAAAATAAAAGTAGGTATTTTAGGTGTTGGAAGG
>CBDVEP010000113.1:0-10321 GCA_965373035.1 uncultured bacterium | reverse complement strand
TGACGGACGGCGCAAAACTTTATGACATTGTAAACCCACTGACCAATATCCCTGTAATAAAAAATCTAAAATCTAAAGAACAGGTACCCTTTCCTTTAGGACTATATAGCAATTTTATGTTCAAATTCTATTACATTCTTTGGTTTCTTTTTTAAAATATTCCATAAATTTATTTTAAGCTGCATACTTAACCAACTCTCAGGGCTAGTTTTGGTAGCATGAGCAATTCGTACAGCCATCTCCGGGCTAAGTGTAGATTTACAATTAACAAGTTCTGATAAAGTTTTTCGACTTACGCCTAAATCTTTTGCTGCTTCTGTAATTGTGATACCTAATGGTTTAATCACATCTTCTAATAAAATTTCACCTGGATGAGTTGGCTTTCTTTTTGGTATCATAGGTTACCTCCTAATGATAATCTCGGTAATCAACAATGATTGCATCTTCACCTTTAAATTTAAAAGTAATTCTCCAATTTCCATTAATCCATACTGACCATGTCCCTAATTCTTTTCCTCTTAACTTATGTAATTTATAACCTGGTAAATTCATATCTTGAGGACAAGTAGAGGCATCTAATCTATCTAAAATCCTTGCAATCTTCTTAGAATGTTGAAATATAATTCCTTTTTTATTTCCCGTATTGTAAAAAAGCTCAAGCCCTTTATGGCTAAAAGATTTTATCATTATATACACAATATAATACGTAACCTGTCACGTGTCAAGCAAAAAATTTAAAAAAATTAAATTTTATAAAGAAAGGTAAAGACAAAGTACCCTTTATATATGATAGATTTGCTGAAAAGAAGTATAGAAAAAAAAATGTATTTAAAAGACAAAGATTGTTAATTTTATCATTACCACCTCAGCAAGAATTAACAATTCAGAAAATTCCAATGATAACTCCTGAAATTGCAAAAGAATATGCGGATTTTTCAGAAAAAACCATAAAGCGTGATATAGATGAATTGATAAAAATGGAATTACTTATAAAAATTAAGGATAAATATAAAATAAATACTAAGTTGTTAAAAAGTTATACAGTTCAACAGAAAATAAATAACAGGACATCTAAATAAAATTCATTGGATAGATAGTAGTGACGGACGGCGCAAAACTTTATGACATTGTAAACCCACTGACCAATATCCCTGTGATAAAAAATTTAAAATCTAAAGACAGGCACCCTTTATATATGTTAGAATATAATCAGCAATCATCGGTTTACTCTGGTCACCGCCAATTTTAATTTTACCTTCGGTAATGCGGTGTTCCCGGAGGACTTTTGTGCCTTCAACAACACTTCAACCTTTTTCTTTTAGTGCAGGGTCAATTAATTTTGCTCTTGTTTCAGCTTCGTTCATATTATTTTTTTAATTTTAATGTATCATCTTTTTCAAGAAAGTTCTTTTTAGAAATAACACTTCTGCCTATCTCTTTCTCGGTTTCTTTTCTATCATTTCCCGCAACTTTACCACCTCTTTTCGCTACATTTTTATTTTTATCAAATGTATTTGGTTCCTCTTTTTTGGAAATTTCTGTTGTAACACGCTCACCCAGCATGGTAAAAATAAGCTCCAAATCATCCATGTGGTCTCGCAAATTGGCTTTTGATTTTTCAGGTAGATTTTTAAGGTTTTTATATTCACTAGGTGTCATTCCAAAAGTTGCTTTGGATATTTACGCGGTTAAAATGGCAAAATCCTGTTGTTTCTCAATACCACGCTGTTCCCATTCATCAGTCAGGTTCTGCCATATGGCAATTCCCCGTAATCGTTTATCTATCCAATCCTTAGGATAACCCTTTTTCTCATAAAGCTCTTTCATCCGCTCCTGGGCAAGTTCCGGATTTTCTATCTCGTCAATCCGTTCTTTCCCCACTTTTGCCAGCCAGCGTTTGAATGGTTCGGCTTTTGGAGAAGGTATTGACTGAATAACTCTAAAAATACCCTCTGTATTAGCACAATCAGTTTTTCGCATCTTCCCATCAGAAGCTTGTAGTTTCAAACCGTGACAAATTGTCACGGTTTCATTTCCTTCTTCTTTAAGTCTTTGTTTGAGTTTCCTCCAATATGCTCCTGAAGGGAAAGCGAAAGCTGAATATGGTAAGTTTTTAATTAAGGAACTTTCTGAAAAATTGACAAGGGATTTTGGGAAAGGTTATACAATTACTAATTTAAAAAATATGCGTCAATTTTATATGATTTTTCCAATTGGCTACGCAGTGTGTAGCCAATTGGAAAAAAGCGATAAAACTTTAATTGGTGATGCACTGCGTCACTAATTGAGTTGGATTCATTATAGATTATTAATGCGTATTGAAGAAAAGAAAGTTCGAAATTTTTATATCAAGGAATGCATTGAAAATAACTGGTCAACCCGTCAATTAGTACGACAAATAAACTCATTTTTATATGAAAGGTTATTAATGAGTAAAAAAAACAGGCTGTCTTAAAATATGCTAATAAGCAGGATAAATCTACACAGGTGAATGATTTAATTAAAGATCCTTATATTTTAGATTTTTTAAATCTTAAAGGAAATAAAAAATTATATGAAACAGATTTGGAAAATGCAATTACCGATTAAAAATATTAGAACTTTGCAATATACCTAATGATAAAATTTTATTAAATTATAAGGAATGGCATGATAAAGCTTTAAAAATGTTTTCAATAGGACAATGAAAGAATGATTATCCTTTAATCAATCCATGCTGGATATTCTTTATCTTCTATATTAGAAAATAACTGTACATGCCCACAATGATTACAAATAAAAATTTTAAATTTTTGACTTCCTGCTGGATTAAGACCAAAATTACGTATATCCGCTGGCTGCTTAGATACTTTTAATATATATTTCCCTTCACCACATACTTTACAATATCTTTCTATGTTTTCACTTATGATATCCGCATTTTTTTCAATTTTTAATAATGTTTTATCAATTTCTTCTAATAATGCTGATGCATCTGTAAGACAATCTTTTTCTTCTTCTACTATACATTTTTTAAAAATTGTATTAGCAAATTTTATAAAAGAAGTTTTTGGGAACATTTCTTCAAGATTGTATTCGGATTTATAATAATACCATAGTTGTAATTTGGGTTTATTTGAAACCATTGCCCATAATAGTTTACCTAATGAAAAAACATCAAATGCAGGTTTAACATTTTCTATTTTGATACCATGAGCCCAACCAGGCATCCAGTCACGGCTTCCAACATTTTCAAAAGAATTCGATACTCTTGTATGTTGGTCATCTGCAAAGAAAATTAATCCAAAATCACCGAGGACTAAATTATTTGTTTTATCAATAAAGACATTTTCTGGTTTAATATCTCTATGAACATATCCTTTTTTATGTAATTCAGCAACTCCTTCAACCAAAGGTCTAAGAGCTTTTAATGAAGAAATGAAATCTCCAGTAAATATACCTTTATTATCAACCAGTGTTTTTTTAGGATAGTATTTTGAAACAAACCATTTATTATCTGTATCATAATCAATTATTTTTAATAAATCAGGATGAGAAATATCATTCATGGCTATTATTTCTTTTTTAATCCTTTCTTCTGCTTTTTCAGAGTCTCCTGCGTCTTTAGTATCATGTAAAACTTTAAGTGCATAATGATTAACAGAATCTTCTAATTTTATTATATCAATAATACCCTTTCTGAAAGATTCAAATTCTTTTATTTTATCTTTATTCTTTTGAACACTTGTCAATGTTTCAAAAGATTTAGTCATTAAAGGAAAAAGAGTTCCTTTAATATTAAATTTGTTAGAGTCATAGACTTTATATACTTTCCCTTGTCCTCCCTCACCTAATGGTTCAATTATTTTCCATTTATTTTTATAATCCATTTAAATTCTCCTTTTGTTTATTGCTTCAATAGGTGCTGATGATATCTTTTTTGCAGTATCTTTTATATTTCATTTTTTAAATAAAGGTTATAAAGGTACCTGGTCTTTAGATTTTAGTTTTTTCAACTCATCCATGGAGCCACCATGTAATAGATGTAGGCTGTTGCTTATAATTTTTTAAGAAATTATTATTTTTTATCATGGATTCTATTAAGTCTTTTATCCATTGGTAATGAAAATATATTCTATGATTGGTCCCTCGATTTTTTTCGTCTAACCAATTTGTGTAGCTTATCCCTACATTTTTTTTTGTCATTGGAAAATAGTCCGCTAATTCCTTCTAATTTTTTTATATTGCTATTATGTCCTTTTGCTTTTTCAGATAAATATAATAAAGGAATGCTTATATGGTCTGGTTTTGGATGATGTTCCACGCTTCTTTTATAAAAATTTTTACTGTGTAATAACTTTTAACATTTATTATTTTTTAAATCACGACACACTCATGTCAAACTGTTTCTTGTAGCCGTTAAACCATTTCTGTTTAAAAAGATTATTCACTTTAGTATCTGTTAATTTCTTATAAAGCTCCAGCTTTTTATCCACAAAATCAAGAAGCAGGTCATCAATTATTTTATCAAATTTTATTTTTATATTTTCCAGAGTATTGTTTTTATTCATCACAGCTTGTAATTCTTCACTCTGTTCCAGTTTTTGCTTGATTATCCCAAGTTCTACTTTATCTTCTTCAGATAAATTTATCCCGTAAGTTTCATTTAATAACTTTATTATATTTGAAAGCAGGTCTTTTTCTTCTTCTATAACCACAGGTTTACCGGAATATGCTTTCATGACTTTTCCATCCTGCTGGTTTAGTACTGCTGATCCTTCGTATATTTTTTGAATACGATAAGAATCCAGGTCAACTTGATTAATTATTTCATAAGGCAGGCTCTGCATGGTTCTTGGAAGTTTTCGATATAAATTTTTATAAAAAACATATAATTTTTCAAGTTCCACATCCTCAAATGTAATCAACTGGGATATAAAACTATAAAATCTGGTGAACACCTGTAATAAAGCTCTAAAATCTTCCTGTTCATTTTTAGGTGTTGTTGATAATCTTTGCCATCTCTCGACAACTCTATCTAAAATCGGCTGTAATTTTTCCAATTTTTTTCGCGGATCAAAGAACAGTTCCGCAAATTCATCTATATCTTTCTGCTCATATACGTTAAATTCTTCTAATTGTGCTTGTAAATCATAGAGTTCATTAGGGTCAGTTTCTTCATCTAAAAAAGTAGTCTGGTAATAAGGCTGGAATGCTGTTTCAATGTCTTCAATTTCATTAACAAAATCCAGAATTATGGATTCTGTTTTACCACTTTTCATTCTGTTTAATCTGCTTAATGTTTGAACTGCATTTACACCTGATAATTTTTTATCAACATACATAGTATGTAGTAGCGGCTCATCAAAACCTGTTTGAAATTTATTAGCAACTATCAGTATCCTGTATTCGGGAGTCTTGAATGCATCTCTAATATCTATTCTGGATTGTAATCTATTCAAGCTGTTTTCAGTATATTCTTCACCTGTATCCAGATCTTTTACTGTTCCGGAAAAAGCAACTATTGGTTTAAACTTTAAATTCATTTCTTTCATTAGTTTTTTAAATACTAAATAATATTTAATAGCATGAAGACGAGAACGGGAAACAATCATAGCTCTCCCCCGTCCCTGTATGGCTTTCACTGTTTTTTCCATAAAATGGTCCAGCATTATTTTAGACTTCATTTCAATGGCATGCGGCTGTAAATCCACATATCTGGTTAATAATTTGATAGCTTTTCTTTTGCCATATTTTTCATCATCTCCTATTTTTTTTATCAGTTTAAAATATCTTTTAAAGGTTGTATAATTTTCTAAAACATCCAATATAAATCCTTCCTCAATAGCCTGTCTCATTGAATAAATGTGGTGAGCAATATACTTCTCATTTTCATCTTTATAGCCGAACAATTCCAATGTCTTGTTTTTTGGAGTTGCTGTAAAAGCAAAATAGGAAATATTAGGTTGTTTCCCTCTTGTTCTGATCTCTTTTATGATCTCATCTTCTATATCAAAATCATCCTTATCTTCTTTTTCTGCATTTCCCAGGGCAGTAGTTAAAGCCTTTTTTAGATGTTTTGCAGACTCTCCAGTTTGTGAAGAATGAGCCTCATCCACAATTACAGCAAATTTATTTCCTTTTAATTCAGATATACTTTGGGAAATCACAGGAAACTTCTGAAGTGTAGTAATGATAATATGTTTACTCTGTTCCAGCATCTTTTTTAATTGAGCTGAATTTTTATCAATAGGATTAACAACACCTGAAGTCTGCTCAAATTGCTTTATAGTATCCTGTAATTGCTTATCTAATAGCCTCCTGTCTGTAACAACAATAATGGAATCAAACAATCTTTCTTTATCAGCAGGATTTTGGTAAAAGCTGGCTAAATGATGGGAGAGCCAGGCAATGGAATTCGATTTCCCTGAACCGGCTGAATGCTGAACCAGATAACTTTTACCTGCTCCATCTTGTTTAACATATTTCAATAATGTCTTAACACAATCCAATTGATGATAACGGGGAAAGATAAAGGTCTCATATTCAATTTCCTTTAAGCCTTTATCTTTTGTATATATTTTCTCTTTGTTTTTCTGCAACAAGAGATAATTATTAATTAAATCCAGTAAGATATCCTTCTGCCAGATCTGCTCCCATAAATAAGAGGTTTTATGCCCTTCAGGATTAACCGGGTTTTCTGTATCCTTATTAAAAGGAAGGAAATGAGTTTTGTCTTTTTGTAAACGGGTAGTCATATAAACTTTTTCATTGCCAACTGCAAAATGCACAAGACATCTCTTGAATTTTAATAAAGGTTCATTTGGGTCTCTGTCATTTTTATACTGCTTTTTTGCTTGTTCAACAAATTGACCTGTTAATGAATTTTTTAATTCAGAAGTAATAATCGGAATGCCATTAAGAAACAGGACAAGGTCAATAGAATTTTCATTTCTAAGACTATAGTGTAACTGTCTAATAACAGTAAACTTGTTTTTATTGTATAATTCTTTATGATCAGGATTCATCCCGCTGGCTGGCTTGAAAAATGCCAGCTTGAAGTTTGAACCTCTGTCCTTAATTCCTTTTCGTAAGACATGCAAAGCCCCTTTAGATTCAATCTCAGCAGATAACCTTTGTAAAAGCTTATTTGAAGTATCAGCCTGATACTGTTTGGATAATTTTTTATACTCTTTTGGTTGAGTTTCCTGAATAAATTTTAATACTTCCTCTGGAATCAGGCATGATTTTTTGTCATAATCAGTAGATTTTAATTGTTTATATCCTGAATCGCATAAGTGTTCAGTAATATGTTCTTCAAAATCCTTTTCTAAATATGATTGAGATGCCATTAATTTACCTCATCCCTTACATCAATCTTTCCAGTAACTACATCTGATATTAATGTTGTTCGGTATTCCTTGAGTTGTTTGATTTGTTCATTATTTTGATTAATTTGAATATCTATTTTACTTATTTTATTATCAATATATTTAACTATTTCTATGTGCTTATTAATATTTGGAATAGCAATAGTAAAATTTTCAATAAACTCTGATGGTACTCTTTTTTGACCTGCAGCACCATGCATTAAAGCTTCACCTAATTTCATAAAAATATCTGATTTAGTAATATAATATATATATTTTGGATCTATAATATTAGATAATGCTCTTAATACATGAAACTCAGTTGAGCCAAATCCTATCTTACTATCTAAATTATTAAGAAAAGCACCTTTTCCATTTTCAAAGCAAGGAGTAATTTTTGCAACTATAACATCATTTTTACAAAAGTAGGTAAACCCCTTTATTAATTCTCCTATTGCCTTTTTATTTGAATTATTTATTACTCCATTAACACTTACATTTTCCATAGGTAAAAAAGTAACTATTTCATCTGAATTAATATTATTTGATATTTCGCTTTTTGTAGGATTTATTTTTGTAATAAATTTTAATCTCTTCACTTTCCAATGTTCAGGGATTTGGCCTAACCATTTAATTCCAGAACTTCTCATTTTTACATTTGGATTTAATCCTTTAGTAACAGCCTGATTAATAATCGCTGTTCTATATTCCTTTAATAATTCAGTCTGCTTCTGCTTCTTTTCAATAAGAGTATCAATCTGTTGTGTCTTTTTATCGAGATATTTTATTATAAATTCTTGGTCTTCTATTTGTGGTGAACAAATAAACAAATTTGAAAAAGGTGTAATATTAATTGTATCACGAGTTGAACCGCCAGCATCATTCAGTAATTGTTGTTGAAAGCCAATGGTTGTTATTAGATATTTTAAATATTGTGGATTCATTTTATTATTATTAGGTGATATTTTCAAACAACTTGAAGCAATAATACCAAAATCAATATTATTATTTAATCCACATTTTCCAATAGTCGCACCCGTTTTGGCAATTATAATATCTTCTTTTTTTATTGAACTTCGTCTTAATTCATCTGCTTTCTCTTCTGAAATATAGACCAAATATTTTGTAGATAAATAACCTTTAAAGTTCAAATCACTCACTCTAATTAATGGTATTCCTTCTTTTTTATATTCATGAGCTTTTAATTGGGTTCCAAATGGACCATCAACAATTGAAAATTTTTTATCTTCACTAATGTGTTTTAATTTATTGATAATCCACCTTTCTGGTATCTCTCCAATCCAGTTAATTCCACTATCTTTATATTTTGGATATTGCTTCATAGTTATTCACTTAGTTACTCGATTTTTTTCTTATTACTGTGTTTTAATATATTTAATCCATTTTCAGTTATTTTATATTTCTGATTACTACTTTGCAGGTCATCAGGTATTGTTAATTGTAATAAACCATTATCTATCATTGGATGTATATACCTTTTTCTAAACCTTGTTCGGTTAGTTTGATTTAATAATTCCATTAAATCTATCAATTTAACAGGGTTTACTGCTTTATTTAAAATTTTAATTAACTCCTGACTTGGGACAGACTTGGGACAGACTTGGGACAGACTTGGGACAACTTGGGCCTTAACTTGTGTGGTAACTTGTGGGACAGATTGAATTTGAGGATGTATCTTTAATGTAGTAAGAAAAGAAATTCTGTCTTTGTCAGTATTAAATATTGGTTTTGGAGAACCATTGTTTTTCATGGCATTATATATTTTAGGAAATCCTGTTCCGCGTCCTTCGGTTAATTCCAGTTCTTTTAAAAAATCTCCAATCCTGCGATTTTTATAATCTCGTGATATTATACTTTTTTTCTTAAGCATTTTATTATCAACAGGAGGAAGCGGTCCTTTAAAACTAAGAACCTCAATCCTGTCCAATCTGATGTTCACTTCTATTGTACTCTGATGATCGTAATCCTTGTGATATACTGCATTAGCTAATGCTTCTTCAATAGCTGAAAAAGGATAATTATAAAACCGGAGTGCTTTTGCCTGATTCTCGATTTTCCTGACTTCTTCCTTTATAACATTTGCCTTTATATAATGTAGAGCATCTTTTAATTGAATGAATAATGACCCTGTAAATTTTTTCTCTGAAAAGCTATCACCTATATCATCATGATAAATGATGACTTCAATACATGCTCCACGGAAATACTTTTCAGGATTTTCACTAAATAAAAGGAGCCCTGCATTAACAGGCCGTTTATATTCAGAGGGACCTCTGATAATCTGCATCCTTTCACATAATTCCTGAAAAGATAATTTCATTGATTCTTCATACAATTTACTCTTAATTTCTTTTAAAAAAGTCTGAATAGCAGATAAACTCAAATCATCAATTGATACCTGATGATTGATCCTGTCATCAAAAGGAATTTTAACTGATAATTCCAATAATCTTTTTTCATCAATACCTTTTGCTTTAACAGTTGAAGAGCCTTTTCTTATATAATAATATTTTGTTATTTTCTTTTCATCAAAAGAGTCAGGAACCTTATAAGGCCGTTCATCCCCACCAGGAATCCAAATTATCAATATATTTTTATTCTGAAATTGTTCAGGTTGGGGAATAAACACACATTTTGGTTCAATATAACTGGTTTTCCTAATAAGATTTTTTTGTATTTTATCTATTTCTTCTGGTGTTAAACCTATAGGAGGAAAAACAGGTGCCCCATTTTTTTCTTCAACTCCAATTATAATATAACCACCGCCCCAGTTATTGATATCATTTGCAAAAGCACATATCGTATGTAAAACTGGTATTGGATTCCACCCTTTCTTATATTCTATTCTTTCTGATTCAACAACTTTTCCTTTTAACAGTTTTTCAGTATTAATAGGGATAGCCATTAATCCAATATCTCCTTTAAAAGCCCTTCTGTCTCCTGCTCCAATT
>CBDVEP010000112.1:0-10334 GCA_965373035.1 uncultured bacterium | reverse complement strand
ATATAAATCAAATAAATTTATTTTTTCTGTTATACTTGGGTGTATTATTTCTGTTATAGCTTTTCTTATTGCCGGGTTAGGGCAGAATTATTTTACTGATTCAGAGAATGCTATGTTATTATGGTTTGTATTTGGAATTTCAATGGTATTATATTATAAGTCTGGTTATAAGGAAATAAATAAAAGTATAAAAAAGTAATTACTTAATTTATATAATGAAAAAGAAGATAGTCTCAATTATTGGGGCAAGACCTCAGTTTATAAAATGTGCACCTTTATCCAGGGAATTAAGGAAATATTACAAAGAAATTATAATACATACAGGTCAGCATTATGAAAAAAATATGTCGGAGTTATTTTTTAATGAATTAAAAATTCCAGTACCAGATTATAATCTTGGTATTGGCAGCGGCAGACATGGAGAACAGACTGGTAAAATGATTATTAATATTGAAAATGTTTTAATAAAGGAAAAACCACATCTGGTGTTACTTTATGGAGATACTAATTCAACAATTGCTGGTGCACTTGCTGCCGTAAAATTACATATACCAATTGCACATATTGAAGCTGGTTTAAGGTCTTTTAATAAAAAAATGCCGGAAGAACATAACAGGATTGTAACTGATCATTTAAGTGATTATTTGTTTGTCCCTTCTAAAACAGGAATGAAGAATTTAAAAAAAGAGGGGTTGGCAAAAAAAGCTTATTTAGTCGGGGATATAATGTATGATGCATTATTGTGTAATATTGACATTGCAGAGAGAAAGTCTAAAATATTAGGCAAACTTAATTTAATAAGGGAAAATTATTATTTAGCTACTATTCATAGACCTTCTAATACAGATAATAAAAATAATTTATCAAATATTTTAAAAGCATTAGCTAATTTAGACAATAAGGTTGTTTTTCCTATTCATCCAAGAACAAAGAAATTTATAAAAAAATATAAATTAAAATATAATAAAAAAAATGTTGTTATTATTGATGCTGTAGGGTATTTAGATATTTTAATTTTAGCAAAATATGCAAAAAAAATACTAACAGATTCAGGAGGGCTTCAAAAAGAAGCTTTTTATTTAAAAAAAAATGTAATTGTGTTGCGGGAAGAATCAGAATGGGAAGAGCTTGTTAAAAGCAGGATGTCAAAATTAGCAGGTTCTGATAAAGGAAAAATAATTAAATATACATTAGAAAAACCCTATTATAAAAAGTATTTTTTTCCTTATGGCAGAGGCGATTCAGCTCAGAAAATCATAAAAATATTAAAAAGTAAATTGTAAGATAATAATCATGTTAAAAATTTTTTATATTTTAATTGATGTTTTTTTAATAGGAATAGCAGAATTATTGGCTTATATAATACGGTTAGGCTATCCTTTAACGGCTGATTATTTGAATTTTTATTATTCAAATTTATTTTTTATTATTCTGATACGTATGTGGTCTTTATATTCAATTAATGTATATTCTGTTAAATTACGCAGCTTTATATTAATGAGTAGCCAGATTATTAAAGCTTGTATTTTCAGTACGGTTATTATTACTGCTATTACTTTTTTTAATAGGTCTTTAGGATATCCGCGCTCTGTTATCTTGATTTCATTTATAAATTTATCTGTTTTTTTATTAATTAAGTATTATTTTTACTGGAAATTTTTTATTATTAAAAAAGGGCAGAAGCGTGTTATAATTATTGGTGCAACTGAATCAGGAAAGAATATTATAAAAAGTGATTTTACATTAAAATACTGTGAATTAATAGGGTTTATTGATGAAAAGATAAAAGTTGGAAGAAAAGTTATTAATAATTTAAAGAATTTAGGCAGATTAAATGATCTTCGGAAAATAGTGAAAAAAAAAGATATAGAACTGGCAGTAATAGCTATACCAAATTATACTACGGAAAACAAGTTAAAAATACTTACAAAGTGTGAGGATATAGGATTAAACTATATTATAATTCCTAGTTTTTATGAAATTGTAACAGGACGGGCGCGATTAGATGAGAGAGATGATATGGCTGTTCTTGAGCCTGCTTTAAAATCAGCGAATTTATTAAATAAATTAATTAAACGACTATTTGATTTTATTTTTTCATTTGTTGTGTTGGTTGTATTGATTCCATTATTTATATTAATTAGTTTATTGATAAAAGTCAGTTCTAAAGGTTCTGTGATATATAAACAGCCCAGAGCAGGGAGAAATGGTAAGCCTTTTTATGTATATAAATTCAGGACTATGATTGAAAAAGCAGATAAAGTTGGACCTAAATTAACTCAGAAAAATGATAAAAGAGTTACTCGAATAGGAGCTTTGCTGCGAAGATGGAGCATGGATGAACTTCCACAGTTTTATAATGTTTTAAAAGGTGATATGAGTGTTGTAGGGCCAAGACCGGAAATCGTAGAGATTGTGAAAAAATACAGGGCATGGCAGAGAAAAGTGCTTAATATAAAACCTGGTATAACCGGATATGCACAGATAAGCGGGCGTCAGGAACTGGAGATTGATACTAAGCTTCAGATGGATTTGTATTACATTAATAATTACTCTTTACTTCTTGATCTTGAAATTATTTTTAAAACAATTATTACTATATTTAAAGGGAATGGAGCTTTTTAAGTGAGAATATTTTCATTTGTTAATATTATTGTTGATTATTTTTTAATTGTTCTTTCTGTATATTGTTCTTTATGGTTGAGATTTAATGGAGATATTCCGGCTAATTACAGCCATATTTTTTTTTATTCGGTCTGGTTCATAGCATTAGGAAAAATTATAATTTATACACTTTCTGGTATATATAAGATTATTATTAAATTTATACATACTTATGATGTCATTAATATCCTGAAGGCAAATATTTTTTCAACAGTGTTTTTTAGTCTGATTATTTTTATATTTAAATCAGAGGAATTTTTATATCCAAGAAGTGTTGTTATTATTGATTTTATTTTAAGTTTTTCATTTATCACCGGACTTCGTTTTATTGAAAAATTTTTATTAAAACCAGGAATTAAGACTCATAAAAGCAAATTAAACAAAGTTCTCATTATTGGAGCCGGGGAAGCCGGCAGTATGGTATTGCGTGAATTAAGGAATCATCCTGAATCCGGGATGAAGTGTATTGGATTTATTGATGATGATAAAAATAAATTGAATATGTCCATAGGAGGAAAAAATGTTTTAGGTGGTAGAGAAAAGATCCCTGAATTAATTTTAAAGTATAACATTGATTTAATTATTATTGCTATGCCGTCTGCAAGTCAGAAAGAGATTAATAATATTGTAGAGATATGTGAAGATATCACAGTTAAATTAAAAATTGTTCCTTCAACTTATGATATAATTGCAGGTGAAGTTAAGTTTGAACAAATCAGGGATATTAAAATTGAAGATTTACTTGGAAGGGAAGAAATCAAGCTTGATAATAAAGATATTGAAAAATATATAACTAACAAAACTGTACTGATTACAGGTGCAGGCGGGTCAATAGGCTCTGAGATTTGCCGTCAGATTGCTCATTTCAAACCTAAAAAATTGATTTTGCTGGGGAAAGGGGAAAACAGTATTTTTAATATTCATTTTGAGTTAAGTCAGCAATTTCAACATTTAGACTTTATTCCTTTTATTTGTGATATTCGGGAAAGACAAAAAGTTGAAGATGCTTATAAACAATTCAGGCCGGATATTATTTTTCATACTGCTGCTCATAAACATGTATATTTAATGGAACTTTATCCTGATGAAGCATTTAAAAATAATGTTTTAGGAACTCTTAATCTGGCTGAACTGGCAATTAAATATAATGTGGGAAAATTTATTTTAATTTCAACTGATAAGGCAGTCCGTCCAACTTCTGTTATGGGTATGACAAAGAGGATTGCTGAGAAAATTGTTATTGGACTGATGAAAAAAAGTATTAAAACAAAGTTTGCATCTGTTAGGTTTGGCAATGTTTTAGGCAGCAGTGGAAGTGTTGTCCCTGTTTTTAAAAAACAGATAGAACAAGGAGGACCTGTTACAGTAACTCATCCTGAAGTAAGGCGTTACTTTATGACTATTCCTGAAGCTGTTTTTCTTGTTTTAAAAACTGGAGGATATGCAGAAGGCGGGGAGATTTTTATTCTTGATATGGGAGAGCCTGTTAAAATTGTTGATTTAGCGCGTAAAATGATTAAACTTTCAGGTTATTCACCTGTTACAGATATAAAAATTAAATATATAGGATTAAAACCAGGGGAGAAACTTTTCGAAGAATTAGTTATTGACAATGAAGAAGTGAACCGCACACAATATGAAAAGATTTTAATTGCAAAACCTGAAAAGATTAATTTAAAAAGCTTACTGATCCAGATTAAAAAAATTCAGAAGAATTTGTATAATTATAAAAAGAAAGAACTGAAAGAGTTATTAAAAATATTAATATAAATATATCACAAATTAACACCGCAGAGTCGCAAAGTTCGCAGAGTTTTTTTATAATTTTATCTTTGCGAACTTTGCGTCTTTGCGGTAATATTTTATATTATAAATTTTGGTGAAAACAATATTATTTAAATTTTTAGTGAATCTGGCTTATTTTATTTTATTCTTCATTGGAATAACATCCAAAAAAAAGTTTATAAATCATGATATAAAAAAAAAATTTGAAAAGGCAAAAACTCCCATAATATATGCTTTCTGGCATAATAGACTGCTTTATTTAGCGTATTTATATAGAAAAACACTGTTTGGGGTTATGGTTAGCCAGCATAAAGACGGGGATTATATTGCAGGTGTGATGAAAAAATGTAAATTAACTCCTGTAAGGGGTTCAACAACCCGCGGTGGTATGAGAGCATTAATTGAAATTATAAATTATGCTAAAAAAGGGTTCTCTACTGCATTTACTCCTGATGGACCAAGGGGACCAAAATATGTTATACAGGAAGGAGTTTTAATTGCTGCAATAAAGACAGGATTTCCTATTGTGCCTATTTGCTGGAATGCAAAAAGGAAAATTATTTTTAATTCATGGGATAATTTTATTTTACCTTTTCCTTTTAATAAGTTTGTTATTGTATATGGCAAGCCTGTTTTTATTAAATCAAAACAGGAATTGGTAAAAAAGAAAAACGAACTATATAAAAACATGATGGAGATTGTTAAAACAACTGATAATTATAACTTTTAAATTAAGAAGATTATCGATTTGATTAACTATTTTAAAAAAAGAATGTAGAAACAGACCTTAAGGTCTGTTATTTCTATATTTTAACTTAATTTTAATTATGTTTATTTATAATATATTATTAAACCTAATGTTTTTCCCTGTAATAGTTGGATTGTTTCTGTTTTCTGTTTTTAATATTCGTCTGCGAAGAACCATATTATCAAGATTTGGTTTTTTTAAATTAAAATCTTTTAAAGAACAACCTGTATGGTTTCATTGCTCCTCGTTGGGCGAGTTTAATGCTATAAAAAATGTTTTAATTATTTTAAAAAAACACTATAAAAATATTTTTATAACTACTTTAACAGATACTGGTTTTACAGCTGCTGAAAATTTTTTAGGCAGTGGCAATGTTAATATTTTACCTCTTGATTTTAATTTTTTAATAAAAAGATTTATAAAAAAGTTAAATCCTCGATTATTAGTTATTGAAGAAACAGAAGTCTGGCCTAATTTAATTTATCAGGCTGGGAAATGCAATCTGCCGGTAATTTATACTAATTGTATTATTTCAGGAAAAAGTTTTAAATTTTATAATGGCTTAAACTTTATTTTTAAGCAGGTTTTAAAAAATATTAATGTATTTTTTATACAGAATAAAACCACAAGCCGGTATCTAAAGAAATTAAAAGTTCCTGATGAAAAAATAAATTATATAGGAAATATCAAATTTGATATTAAAATACCAAAAAATAAAAACATTAAAAATATAAAACAAAAATTTTATTTAACAGGAAAATTAGTTATTACAGCAGGAAGTACAAGAGAGAATGAAGAGAAAATTTTATTAAATGTTTATAAAAAGTTAAAAATAAAATATAAAAATTTAAAATTAATTATAGTCCCCCGTCATTTAAATAGAGTAAAGGAAATAGTTGATTTGTTTAAATTAAATAATGTTAAATATACTTTATATTCTTCAATAAAAAAAGACTACGATGTATTACTTGTTAATAAAATGGGGATTTTAATGGATATGTATTCTGTAAGTAATCTCTCTTTTATTGGGGGAACACTTATTCCTGCAGGAGGGCATAATCCTATTGAGGCTGCCTGTGTAAAGACGCCTGTTATTTTTGGCAGATATATTAAAAATAATAAAGAAGCCTTTTTAAAGATTATGGAAAACAAGGGTGGTTTTATAGTTCAGGATGAAAGAGAATTATTAAATCAAATAGAACAATTATTAAAAAATAAGCAGAAATTAAAAAAGATAGGTCTAAATGCTTTTAAAGTTATAAAGAATAATCAGGGTGCGTCTGGGAAAATTGTACAATATATTGTAAAGAATTATCTTATAGATTGAGGCTGTCCCATAACCTCATATTATGTAAAAATTGTAGTGTAGACTTTGTCCCTGGATAAGGGAGGTCGGTAGACCTCGTAACCATTAAATAAAGCCTTTAATTACAGGGTCTATCGACCCTTACACTACATTTTTTATGTAATATAATATACAGTTATGGGACAGCCTCAATTGGATTAAAAGAGAAAGCAGTGTTTATATTAAGCTATATCATTAAAAACTATAAAAAGATATACATTTTTCCTTTCTGGCTGATATTATTTTTAGTGTCATTTATTTACAGGGTTATTATTGTTTTAAATCGAAAGAAAGGATATCAATATGAATGTAAAAAGGTATTTATTATAGCAGTTGGAAATATTACTGTAGGAGGTACTGGTAAAACTGAAGTTGCTGCTTATTTATGCAGTTTATTAAATAAAAAGAAAAAAATTGCATTACTTTTAAGAGGTTATAAGGGTAAGGGAAAACAACCACAATTTGTAAAAAATAATTCTAATACAGCTTTAGTTGGTGATGAAGCTGTAATGCTGGCAGGTCGAATATCATGTCCTGTAATTGTTGCTAAAAAGAGAAGATTAGGAGTACAGTTAGCTCTGAAAAATAATACAGATATAATTGTTCTGGATGATGCTTTTCAACACTGGGATTTAAAACGAAATTTGAATATAATATTAATTGATTATTCTCATTCATTTGGAAATGGCTGTTTAATTCCTGCAGGTATTTTGCGGGAACCTCTTTCTGCATTAAGAGATGCTGATGCAATTTTAGTAACAAAATATAATAAGAATTTGGGAAGATATTCTCTGGAAGGATTAAAAAAAGTATTAAGAAAGTATAATTTTAGATGTCCAGTTTTTATTTCTGAATATAAATTGAAATATGTTACTTATAAAAATAAGCCTGTATCTTTAAATAAATTAAAGCATAAACGGTTACTTGTGTTATCCGGAATAGGTAATCCTGAATATTTTGTTTTATTAGTTAAGGAAAATTTAAAACCATCCCGATTGGATGTTTTACAATATAGAGATCATTATTTTTATACTCAAAAAGATATTCAATTCATCCGGAAAAAATTAAGTTTTGGTTTTGATTATATTATTACAACGGAAAAAGATTTTATTAAATTAAAATCTTTTAATTTTTTTCCAATGGTTTTTCATATAGAATTAAAGATTCATTATGAGAAGAAATTTAAACAATTTATTATAAAAAAAATAAATAAAAAATATGCCACAGAGTCACGGAGACACAGAGAATTATAAAATATTTATTATAATCTTTGTGTTTAAAGATAGAAATTCGTTGACAATAAGTTCAGTTATACTATGATTTTAAAACTATGAAAGAATTTAATGAACAGTTAAAGTTACTTAATCGAGGGACAGTAGAGATTATTCCTGAAGATGAATTTAAATCTAAATTAAAAAAATCAATAAAAGCAAACAAACCATTAATTGTTAAAGCCGGCTTTGACCCTACTGCTCCGGATTTACATTTAGGGCATACTGTGCTTTTGAAAAAATTGAAACATTTTATAGAATGTGGACATAAAGTTGTTTTTTTAATAGGTGACTATACAGGAATGATAGGTGACCCTACCGGTCGCCTGAGAACCCGAGTGCAGCTTACAGAAAGAGAAGTTAAGAATAATGCTGAAACATATAAAAATCAGATTTCAAAGATTTTAGATGTAAAAAAAATAGAAATTGTGTTTAACAGTACATGGTTAAGAGATTTAAATTTAAAAGATATTATTGAACTGACAGCAAAACAGACTGTTGCCAGGTTATTAGAAAGGGATGATTTTTTTAAAAGATATAAAAATGGAGATGATATCAGTATGGTGGAATTTATGTATCCTCTTCTGCAAGCTTATGATTCTGTTGCATTAAAATCAGATATTGAACTTGGAGGTACAGACCAGAAATTTAATCTTCTTCTTGGCAGGACAATTCAGAAGCGGTATAATCAGGAATGCCAGGTTATTTTAACCATGCCTCTTCTTGAAGGAACAGATGGTGTTGAGAAAATGAGTAAAAGTTTTGATAATTATATTGGAATTTCTGAAAATTCAAAAGATATGTTTGGAAAAATCATGTCAATTCCGGATAAATTAATTTTTAAATATATGGAGCTTTTAACAGATATTTCACAGGATAACATTAATAATCATAAAGAAGATATAAAAAAAGGTAAAAATCCAAAGGATATAAAAATATTATTAGCAGAAGAGATTGTAACACAATATCATAATAAAGAGATAGCAAGTAAAGAAAAAGAAAATTTTGACCTTTTATTTTCTAAGAAAATTATTCACGATGATATTCCAATTATTAAACCAACAACCTGGAATGATATGGAGCAATATACTGCTTTTCAGATAGTAAGTGAGGCTTTAAATTCAGCAGGCAAATCAATATCTAATTCAGAAATAAAAAGATTAATCAATCAAGGAGCAGTCTCTTTTAATAATGAAAAGGTTGGGCACTTTAGACAATTGTTTGAAATCCATGATGGTATGGTATTAAAAATTGGTAAAAAGATTTTTTTAAGGTATAAAGCATGAAAGTGGTCAGGTTAGGCAGGCTGTTGATAAATTAATATTGTGTTATATAATGTAGTGAAGGGGTCGATAGACCCCGTTTATACAGCATAAAATCAATGTTTTTGCATGATTTACGAGGTCTACTGACCTCTTCACTACATTCTTTTAATTTAGCGACAGCCTGCCCGACCTGACCACTTTTACATTATAGTATCTCCCATATCTTTTTTATCAAGCTTCTCTAATAAATCCTTGTAATACTCTTTCATATTTTTATCTTTTGAAAAAGTATCAGACTGAATAGTATTATCAATTACATCCTTATCAACAAAGAGTGATGCCTTTATTCTTAGAGCAATGGATATAGCATCCGAAGGTCTGGCATCCAGCTCTTTTATTTTAAATCCAGATCTATAATATATTTTTGCAAAATAAGTGTTATTTTTCATTTCAGTTATAACTATTTTCTTAACTTTTATATTATTCTGCTTTATAAAGTTGACAAATAAATCATGCGTCATGGGGCGAGGTGGTATAATATGTTCTAATTCTATTAAAATAGAGGAGGCTTCCAAAGGACCTATCCAGATAGGAAGTACATTTTTTGTATTTTTATCTTTCAGTACAACAATAGGAACATTAGATTTTGGGTCAATAAAAATACCACTTACATTCATTTTTATTAAATTCATTTTTATACCTCCCTCAACTATTTAATTATAGTATAACTCAAATAACAAAAATTTCAACCTGTTTTTATAAAATCTTGTTATATAAGTTGATAAAGTTGAGAAAGACCGATAATAAAGGTGTCAGGTCATAACATCTAACAATAATTTAAAATGTTAGATGTTATGACCTGACACCTTTTTTTGATTATTAATTGCTATTGATAATTATTTGTTATTTATCCATTTTAGCTAATATATCACTTCTCTGTAAAATAATATATTCTTCGCCTTTTATTTTAATTTCAGTACCGCTGTATTTAGCATAAATAACTTTATCGCCTTTTTTAAGAATTTTTTTAAATTCTTCATCTGTTCCTACAGCAAGAACTGTTCCTATCTGTGGTCGTTCTTTTGCTGAATCAGGAATATAAATATTTCCGACTTTTTCTTCCTCTTCTTTTACTTGTTGTACAAGTGCTCTGTCATCTAAAGGTGTAATTTTGATATCCATTTAAGGACCTCCTTATTAATATTGAAATAATTTATAATTCTTAATTTTTATTTTAATAAAATTTTATTATTTAA
>CBDVEP010000111.1:0-10440 GCA_965373035.1 uncultured bacterium | reverse complement strand
ATGAACAATAAATTGCACCATAATTTATATTATATTATTTTTTTTTAGAAAATCTAAATTATTACAAATAAAATTAACAGAAAATCAGGAAGAAATGAATATTAAAATAAAAGATATTTTAATAATTTTTTGTTTCTTAATAATAGTAAGCAACTTCCCTTATGGTGAACTATCCGCCAATACATTATCTGAAAATATAATAGTAAAATGTGATATAAGTAAATTACCTCAAAAACTTCCCTTTTTAATAATATCAGATGAAAAAATAAATAAAGAAGAATTGTTAAATAAATGGATGCCAGAAAAATCATTATCAAATTATGAAGAGATAAATTTAATGGGGAGTACAATAAAAAGATATGTATCAGACACAAAAAATAAAAAGGTGATTGTAGAATTTGGTCCTTATGGATATGTTTATTATAAAGCAAAAGAGTATGTAGAAAATCCAGAATTTATATCCATAGGAAAATCAGAAGAGATAGCAGAAAACTTTATAAAAAAATATTTTAAAAAGATACCTTCAGACAGTATTAAAAAAAGTACAAGATTCAGGATGAGTTTTCAGGAAAATGGTTTTAAAATCACTTATACTCGAAAATATGAAGGATATAAAATATTATCAACAGATGAATATTTAGGTGATAGTATAGATGTAAAGATTTATAAAAATGGAGATTTTGAGTTTGAAAGGATGTGGCATAAGATAGAGGGATTTAGTGATTTAACAATAACAGATTTAATGCCAATAGATGAAGCATTAAACAAGGTATTTAAAAATGAAATAAAAGAGAATAAACTTATTTATATACAGAAAATAGAACTAATGTATTACTTTAATCCAATGGAAATATTAACTATGAATGCAATGAGACCTTTATATAGAATAACAGGAAATGGTAAATATTATTATGCAGATGGTATTAATGGATATCGAATACCTATGTTAAGAAAAACAGCAAGTTCATTAAAGAGAAAGCCAAAAAGGGTTTTGTTATTACCTGAAGAGGAGAAAAAAGTTGAATAGTGTAAAAAAGATTAATCTATTTGGAGATAGAAAGATATGTATTATATTTTTTTTATTAATTATATTATTAATTTTTTTTACTTGTCAACTTTCCGATTTGCCCGACCCAGATCCAGAATCAGAAAACCCAGGTGATGATTCATCTCCTAGTGGAAATCCTCAAGTGATGGTAACAGAAGCATGGAAATATGTTAATAATTCAAGATATTGGTTAGGGCGTCAAAACGAAGATGATTTAATAGGATATGTTTGCTTTATGCAGGGAGTTGCTTATAGTTATGGGAATAAAGATACTTATGGGCATTTCAATACAAAGATAAATGCATCTGGATTTACCTATTGCCCTGATTATTGGTATGAATATACAAATCACTATAAGCCGGGATTACATACCACTGAAATAGATTGGTCATCAAGTAAAAGCTGGGGCTATCCATTAAAATGGGCTGGTATTGATTGTAGTGGGTTGGTTCAAAGATGTGCTTATAAGGCAGGCTACAAGGATATACCTAATATAGGAGATGGAAAAATTAATGAATGGGGTGGATACATATCCTCAGGTGATTTCCCTGGTTATTCGGATTATATATGTAATCAAAAAGGAAGTTATACAAACGTAAAGGTTGGGGATATTGTATTATATCCTGGACATATTGTTTTAGTTTCTGATGTTTCTGAAGCAATACAAAAAACTAATATTAATAAAGTATTAATTATCCAGGCAAATGGTGGTCCATGGTGGGTTAGAAAAGTTACAGAAAGTGAAATCACAGAACCAGGATATTCATTTACTATTAGACGACTTAAATAATTTCAGGAGGTGTTTTATGCTAAAAATAATAAAATATAATATTTTATTTATATTTTTATTGATGAATATAACGGTTTACGGGATGAAATATAATAAAATAAAAATGAAAAAAGATATAATAATTGATATGAAATGGAGTAGAAGAAATACTGATACTTTTAAAATAGAGGAAAAAGTTGGCTTTGAAAACTTTGGCAGTGAGTATGGATTTCCACGTTCCTTTACAGTAGATAAAAGTGGTAATATTTTTATTCTTGATATAACTAAAAGATGTATAAAAAAGTATAATAAGAATGGAAATTATTTATTAAGTTTTGGGGAACTGGGAATAGGTGAAAGAACACAGTCTTATTATGATATGTATGACTGTGGCGTAGATATAAATAATAACCTTTATGTTTTAATAGGAAATTATTCTACCAAGATATTCAAACTACAAAAATTTTCAGATAATGGAGTTTTCTCTTGGGAGCATAATTTAAATTACCCATCAATAAAAATGTATGTTTCTCCTTTTGGGAATTGTTATATAGATGATAATGTAATAATAGATAATATAAAATGGTTTTCTACTATAAAGAAAATAAATAAGGATGGGGAATTAGGAGTTTTGCCATATGGTAAATATATAGAAAATTATAAAGGAGAAGTAATAAAATCTGCCAGGTTTGGTAGCGGTCCACTTAAAGAAAAATTTGTAAAATTTAAAAAGTATAAAAAAATACAGGCATTCAGAATTAACAAGAATAATTTAAATAAGATTAAAAAATTTACAAAACAGCGTCGTGAAAAAGAATATGGCAAAATAAAAGAAAAAATTAAAAATATATTTAAAGAAAAACCAGAAAAAATAATAAAAGTTGATTTAACTTATGATATAACTCCAGATATATTGGGAATGGATTATAAGAATAGATTATATCTTTTAGAGAAGAAAATGAAACCACATGATGAAAAATTATATAAAGATTTTTATACTGGTGCAAAACCAATTGATTTTTTTTATTTAAATCATTTTATACGAATAGTGGATATAGAGAATAAAAAAGTGGAAGTAGTTAAAATAGATAATATAAAGACACTTACAGGAGGCGGAACTGGTCATATGGTAGTTGTAGATTACTGGGGAAATATTTATCAGATGCAGTGCACGAAAAAGAAGATTCAAATTATTAAATGGACAAGAAAATGAGAAAGAAAGTTTTGATTTTTATTTTAATGCTTTTTTGTTTTACTAAAAATACATATGCAATAATAAAGGCAAATAATTTTATTTTAGATACAAAAGTAGATCATGATTATGTAATAGGATATCTTGGGCATCGTGCTTATGATTGTCCTTATGGATTTGCAGTAGTTAAACTTAATCCTGATGTAAAAGCTCCTGAAACAGGTGTAAATGACTCAACAATTTATTTAGTTGATACAACGGTTAATAGAATATTATATAGTAGAAGTGATACAAAGTATAAAACTTATGGATCGAAAGGCGGAGGAGCAGGTCAATTTGAACAGCCTTATGGTGTTGAAGCAACAAAAGAAGGAAGAATTTATATTACTGAATATGGAAATCATAGGGTTAGTATTTTACAAAATAATAAAGGTGTGATTTCTTTTATAAAAACATTTGGTGGCTATGGTGATGAGAAAGGGCAATTTAAAAATCCAAGATATTGTGCTTTAGATTCATCTGGGAATATTTATATTGTAGATACAGGAAATAGTAAAATTCAGAAATTCAACTCTAATGGTAATCCAATATATTCTTTTGTCCACGGTATGGATAATGGTATATGTACTCCTCGCTATCCTTATGGTATAACAATTGGAAAAGATGATTATATTTATGTTTCAACAATAACTGGAAGGATTATAAAATATTCTTCTACTGGTGAGGTAGAAAAGTTTTTAAGACTTGAGGAAATAGGCATAGAAAATTCAAAATTATATTCTTTGGAACATGACTACTATGGAAACATTTATGCAGTGGATAAAGAGAATTGTCAGATTCATGTGTTTGATAAGGATTTAAATTATATTTATACTTTTGGGGAGAAAGGAAGTGGGAAAAACCAGTTTGATGATCCAAGGGATATTGCAATATGGAGAGATTATGGTACTGCTATGATTACTGAGAAGACTGGTGTGCAGATTTATTATATTGGTACAGAAATTTTATCTGCTAAATGTGAGCCTGTTGTATTCTCTGCAAAAAGTAGTGATGAGAAATTGAAAAAGACAGAGATTTCCTATAGCATAACCATCAGTTCAAGAGTTACAATAAGTATTAAGAATTCATCAGGAAATGAAGTAAAAAGGATTTGTACTGATGAATTTCAGGATATTGGATTAAATGAAGCAGAGTGGGATGGGAAAGATTATAATGGCAAGGATGTACCAGAAGGAAATTATACTATTATGATTAAAGCCATTGCTAATTATGGTGCCGGCAATACTGATATTGAAAATTTAACTGTTACTGTAAAGAGTCCTCCAAAAATCAATTTAAATTCAATTGATCCCCAGGTTATTGACCCTTCTCATAGTGAAGTGGTTTTAAATTATAACATAAATGAAGATAGTGAAGTATATATTGGTATTGCGGAAAAAGATGGAACAAATTACAATACTATTATAACATTAGAGGATGGGGTTTTGAAATCTGCTGGTGATCATTCAATCAGTTGGGATGGGAAAGTTGATGGGAGTATAGTTGAAGATAATATTTATTATTTTGTCATTGAAGCTGAAAATGATTTTGGTATAAGAAGTGAGAAGAAGTATGCTGAAATAGCTGTTAATTTTGTACCACTGAAATTAAAAAATATATCAGTAAATTTTCAAAGATTTAACCCGAAAAATAGTAATTTTTCTCCTGCTGTTGTTTCTTATGAGCTTTCAGAATCTGCTAATATTACAGCTAAAGTTTATAATTCTGATACTATTTTTGATGAAACAACTTTTGTATGTACTTTGGCATCCAACGAGCAAAAGAGTAAGGGAGAGCATAGTTTACAATGGAACGGCAAAACAAGTGATGGCAATTATGTGTTGGATGGGATTTATACAATCAGGCTTGAAGCGAATCAACCAATTATGGGTGATGCCCAAGCTGGTATAATAAGCACTGAGGTAGATACAACACCGCCAAACATTAATCTTGTCAAAGGAAGTGGGTTTAATCCATACATCTCGCCCAATGAAGATAGTAGTATTGGTATTAAGGATAAGACTCAGATTGACTACTCAATGAATGAGAATGGTCATATCAAAGTAGGTGTGTATAATAATATGGGACAATTAGTAAAATCCTTGTTTGATAGTGATGTTTTAGCGAATGCGATGTACCAGACAATGTGGGATGGTAAGGATAGTACAAATGGTTTTGTACCAGATGGACATTATTATTTCAGAATAGATGCAGATGATGGTATTGGTAATAATAGTTTTAAGATTAAAAAAGTTATTGTTGATAATAATAAATTAGAAGAAAGTGGAGGAATTCAGGTAGCAAATGTTATAAATTTAACAGCAGATGGATCCGGTAATTATAAGCCTGAATTGTCACCTGATGGATTAGAAATTGTTTATGTGTCTTATAGAAATTACAATTTTAATATATGGGTAATGAATATGGATGGCAGTGAAAAAAAGCAATTGACATTTGAGCCAGCAGATGGAACCTTTCCAAAATGGTCACCTGATGGGTCAAAAATAGCCTATGCAAGTGATGCTTATTCATTATGGGTAATGAATTCTGATGGTAGTGATAAAAAACGATTAACGGATTATTATTGGCTTATGTATGAAGATCATAATTGGTCTCCTGATGGCTCACAAATTGTATATACCTCTATTAATAGTGGAATTGGTGGTATATGGGTGATAAACACCGATGGTAGTGGAAAAAAATTATTAGCAAGTGGTTATCCATATAATTATAATCCACAGTGGTCACCAGATGGGGCAAAAATTCTTTATCAATCTTATCAAAGTGATTATGATATATGGATAATGAATGCAGATGGTAGTGGAAAGAAGCAATTAACAATTGATGCAAGAATATATTTAGATCGTCCACAATGGTCACCAAATGGAGCAAAGATTACTTTTTCATCATATGATAATAGATTATGGATAATGAATGCAGATGGTAGTGATCAAAAACAAATAGCGTATGGTGGAGGTTCACGATGGTCTTTAGATAACTCTAAAATTGCTTTTGTGTCAGCTAATAATATATGGATAATGAATGCAGATGGTAGTGATCAAAAACAATTAGTATATGGTGGTGGTCCACGATGGACATTAGATGGTTCTAAAATTATTTTTGTATCCAATGGTGTTATAAAATTATTAACATTAAATAATTTACCTAAATTGAATTTAACAGCTAATATTTCTAAGCCAAAACCTTTCAGCGTTATAAAAAATAATATAGATATTATTGGCACTGTTAATGACAGCTATTTTGATTATTATAAATTAGAATATGGTATAGGTTCTTTACCTTCAAGTTGGAATACTATTATTTCAAATAAGCATAATATAACTGATGATATTTTAGGAGTATTTAATACAACAGTTTTAAATAATGGGGAATATACTTTAAGATTAAAAGCAAAAGACCTTGCTGGGAATGTTAGAGAAAAAGAAATTCTCGTTAATATTCAAAATCTTGATACTGATATTATTCAAGGATTTTATTCTTCTGAATACTTTATTTCACAGAATAATCCTACTGTTATAAGCTATAACTTAAAAGTTGGTGCTTCTGTTAAATTAACTGTTAACAATTCTTCTGGTGTTGTTAAAACTTTTGTTGATTCATTTCAGAATCCTGGTGTTTATCAATATTCATGGGATGGAACAGATGTGCCTGATGGGGAATATACTTACAAGATTTATATTAATTATAATAGTAGGATTGTTGAACAAAGTAGTACACTTGTTGTTGATAATACTGTTCCAGTTCTTTCTATTCACCAGCCAACTAATAATTCTATTTTATCAGGAGATTTTATTAATATTACTGGTTCTGTAGAAGATGATAATTTTACTGATTATATATTAGAATATGCTTCAGGTATTATCCCTGATGAAAATGATTATATTTCTTTTTATAAGTTTAATCAGGAAGTAACAAATGGTTTATTAGGGAATTTGAATATTAGTGATTTAAATGGATTTTATACCATAAGATTGAAATCTATTGATAAAGCAAAAAATACTTCTATTAATACAATAGTTTTAAATATTGATCATATTATACCTGTAGCAGAGATAATTGAGCCTGCTGAAAATGATGTTTTTTCACAAACTATTAGTGTTAAAGGCACAGCATTAGATAATAATTTTTACAATTATAGTTTATATTATGGAGAAGGGGTAAATCCAGCAGAATGGCAGGAAATAACTAATTCTAATATACCTGTAACTAATGACTTTTTAATCCAAAATTGGGATTGTTCTTTTTTAACTGGATTATATATAATTAAGCTTACAGTAAAAGATCAGGTGGGATATGAAAAAAGCGATACAGTACAAGTTATATTTGATAAAACTCCACCTTTAACTACTGTCATGCCTTCTGTTCCGTTATTTAATAATGGTAATCAATTTGCTAATAAAGAATGTAGATTTATTTTGCAATCTGAACCTGTTGATAGTTATTCTGCTGTTGATTATATTGAATACAGTCGGGATGATGGTGATTTTATTATTTATACAAATTCTATATGTTTTACTAATGAAGGAGAACATAATATAAAATACAAAGCTGTTGATAACCTGGGGAATTGGGAAGAATTAAAAAGCTTTTCTGTTATTATTGATAATAGTTTTCCTGAATGTTTAATAAAAGTTTATCAGCCTAAATTTGTAACTAATACTAAAATATATGTTCCTGTTTATAATGATGTGTCTTTTGATGTTGAAGATAAAGGATTAATTCCTTCAGGTGTAAAATTTGTTTCATATAGTATTGATGAAGGGAACAGTTGGAAAACTTATGCCGGCGAAGGTATTATGTTAACCAGGCCAGGTACAAATAAGGTAATGCATTATGTTATTGATAATGTAGATAATTCCTCTACTATTTTTACACAAAGAATTATATTAGACCCTGCTTCTCCCTGGCTTAATATGACAATTGAAGGTATATCCTATACTAATCAAAGTATTATTTATTTAACTTCAAATCACAGGTTTCAATTATCAGCGAATGAATCTTATGATTTTGATTCTGGTTTAGCTTTTTTAGAGTATAAAATAAATGAAGAGGATTGGCTTGATTATAACCTGCCTGTTAAGATAAATTATCAGGCTATAAATACTTTTTCATATCGGGCTTTAGATAAAGTTGGGAATGAAATAAAATATGAAGAAACAATATGCATAGATAATGACCCTCCTGAAATTAATTTATATTCATCTGGTGATTTATTTAATAATTTATATGCCCCTTCTTTTTACTATTATTATATTGAATGTAATGATGAATTTTCAGGTATAAAGGATATTTTGATTAATATTGATAATTCAGGATATAAAGAATATACAAATCAAATAACTTTTCAAACAGAAGGAACTCATATTATTAAGTATAAAGCTGTGGATAATCTTAATAATGTCAGTGAAGAAAAAGAGTATATAACTATTGTTGATTCATCTCCTCCAATCAGCAGTTTAATACCTTCTGAACCAATGATTTATTATCAGAATCATTATTATGCCTCATTAGATACAATTTATTCTATTAATACTGTGGATAATTTTTCTGGTGTTAATGGTGTGTTTATTAATATTGATAATAAAGGGTGGGGAAATTATTCTGTGCCTTTCTCTTTTATAACAGAAGGTACTCATACTGTACATTTTTATTCTGTGGATAATGTTGGTAATATAGAAAGTACTAATGAATATGAAATAATTACTCCTTTGCCTGATATTATTCCACCTATAACAATTTGTGATTATACAAATTCAGGAGAATGGGTGAATTATGATGTGCATATAAAATTAACAGCAGAAGACCCTACAATAGATGGCTTTGCATCAGGTGTGGATTATACCATGTTTATGATTGTGAATTACAATGAACCTCCTGACCTAACACCTGACATCTATAATTTAACATCTATTGTAAAGGGGCAGGGATTGGTTCTGCCGCCTATAACTGATGAAGGCATTCATCGAGTCTGTTTCTGGAGTTTGGATAAGGTAGGCAACAAAGAGGATGTTTCAACTAATTATTCTTCTGTTATTTCAAACAGCCAGATAACGGGTTTGATGCATCGTCATCGAAGGTGGAATCAAACCCCTACAACTAATGTGGTTTGGATTTTATTGGATAAAACATTTCCAGAAATTACAGTTGCAGGCATAGCAGATAATCAGGCTTATACACAAAATATGACTGTTGATATAAGTGCATCAGACAGGCATCTGTATAGAATTGAAGTTGAGATATTAAGGTTTCAGGGAATAATGGGAGTAAAGCAGGGAGAAGGTGAGATTGTATATAATGTTGACTGGACTAATGATGATTTATTAAAAATTAAAAATTTAAGATTTAAGATTACAAATGATGGAGTTTATGAAATTAAAGTATCTGCCAGTGATTTAGCAGGGAATATAACTTTACAGGAGATTGAGTTTGTTATTGATAAGAATGCACCTGATACTCCACAGGGGCTGTCAGGATATGTGGAATATGCAACTAATATAGCTTTATTCTGGAATGAGGTAACAAATAATGATTTAGCTGGATATAATGTTTATAGGAATAGGGAATTAATTCAGGATTTAAAATTTAAGATTCAAAATTATTATGATACTGGACTTACTAATGGTTTATATGAATATCATATTTCATCTGTGGACTGGTTAGGAAATGAGAGTGAATTATCAGAAACATTGATTTTGGTAGTGGATAAAAGTGTTATTATATTATTACCTGAATCTGGTGTATATTACAGGAAAATAGCTAAAATAAAGGCTAAAATTAATACAGATGTTAGAAGATCTAAATTAATCATAGATTATGGCTTGGGAACAAATCCAGTAGAATGGAAAACTATTAAAGAATTTAAACACTGGTCTAAATATATACATACATTATGGTATCCATGGATATTAAAAGAAAAAATAAATGGAAAATGGAAGTATTTGAATGGTGAATTTAGATTAAGGGTACGGTTAATCAATGAGAATGGAATGAGACAGGACAGCAGGATTGTATGGATAGATAATAAAGCACCAAAGACAGAGATAGCAGAAGTAATAAAAGTAACCAATAAAAAGAAATGCTGTGATAAAAAAGTAATCAATTTTTTACAGGGAAATGAATTAAAAGTAATTGCTTATGATCCTGTTGTGGAAACTCCACAAAGTCCAAATGATATTTATGGTGTAGCTTCCGGAATTGACTATACTTATGTAAAAATATATAAATATGGGGAAGGCATTATAGTAAAAGAGAAGAACTACGAACAGCGAACTAATAAATATGAATTAACTGATGGGTTTTATAAAATATATTATTACAGTGAAGATAATGCAAAGTGGCATATTTTATGGCAAGGGAAACGAGGAAACAGGG
>CBDVEP010000110.1:0-10485 GCA_965373035.1 uncultured bacterium | reverse complement strand
ATAAGGATTTTGAGATTTAAGGGTTCAAGTAAATATTATCCTAAAAAAAAGGAGCCTGTCCCTTTTTTTATTGACTATAATTTATTTATTGTTATAATTAAATATATCATTATGAAATTGTTAAAATTATTATTTGTTTTTATTGTGCTCATATTTATTAACAAACCAGTTTATAGTAAGAATGTCAATTTTACACTTAAAGATAGAGATCGATTAATTAGGACGGAAGTTGAAATAAAAAATCTTAAGGAATCAATAGATAAACGGTTTGATCAAATGGATAAAAGGTTTGATCAATTGCATACATTTTTATATATTCTAACAGGTATATTTACTACATTAACAATAGCTGTTATTGGTTTTGCTTATTGGGATAGACGTACAATTATTAGAAAAGCTAAAGAAGAAACAATATATGAAATAGAAAAAGAAGGAAGACTTACAGATTTAATAAAAGCCCTTCGGGATCTATCCAGTGATAATCCTAAACTTGTTTCTATTCTTAAATCATTTCATCTCCTTTAATTTAATTAAGGTTATCCCATAACCATTTTAAAATTGTTTGTTCCTTTATGTCCCTTATTTTTTTAGTCACTTTAATTGCTTTTTCATAAATTGAAATCATGTTTATTTATGAGATTATGATATTTTGCAGTGCCATTGCAAAATATCCTTGTTGTATTTGCAGAAGGTAAAATAGTCTCGTTAAGCAATGAGGATTCATTATTAACCAAAGATATTGCATTATTAAATTTAGATAAATATTTCGATTGGCTTAATAAATTTTAACCTCCCTTATCCAGGGACAAAGCCTTCACTACATTTATATATACATAAGAAAGTGTATCTAATTGATTACATTTTTTATTTCATTTTTAAAAAATTTTCTACATATTTGGCAAACATATCTACTTCTATATTGACTTTATTTCCGGTTTTTAATTCATCAATATTTGTGGTTTTATAAGTTTCAGGGATGATTGAAAAAGAGAGAATATCAGATTTAATTTTAGCAATAGTTAAGCTGATACCATTAACTGCAATGGAGCCTTTATTTATAACATATTTTAATAAGTCAGGAGAAATTTTTATTTCTAATTTATAATCCTGTTTTAATTTATAAATACCAGTTACTATGGCGGTGTCATCTATATGACCTGTAACAATATGACCATCTAATCGGTCATTAATTTTTAATGCTTTTTCAAGATTAACTTTTTTCGTAACATGCGAATCCTTTAGATTTGTTATATTGAATGTTTCAGTAGAAATAAAAGCAGAGAAATTTATTTTAGTAAGCTGTGTTATTGTTAAACACACGCCATTAACAGCTATACTGGAGCCTTTCTTAACATCACTTAAAAAATTTTCCTGATCAGGCTTAATGGTTAGTTCGATATTTGCAGAAGAAACAGTTTTATTTGTTATTATACCTGTTGTTTCAATGATACCTGTAAACATAATAATGTAAATATCCTTCAAATATATAATTATCTGATAATATATTATAAAATTTCCCTTTTTCTATTTTTTTATGCTGATTTAATAGAAATCCTTGTGCTCCTATCCATCCATTACTTTTTTCTCCACCTAACAGGATGGGTGATATAAATAATATAATTTTATCTACTAAATTATATTTTAAAAATGAATAATTAACTTTACTTCCACCTTCAATAATGAGTTTAGCAATATTTTTTTTATGCAGTTTTTTTAATAGGTCTTTTAGATCAATTAAACCATTTTGTGATTTACACAACAGTACTTGAACTTTTCTTTTTTCTAATTGATGTAATTTAAGTAAATCAGGATTTGCCTCCCCTATGGCTATAATTGTTTTATGCCCATCAGCAGATTGTAATACATTTGCATTTTTATTGATAATAAAGTTGGTATCAAGAATAATTCTATAAAAAGATTTTTTTATTTTTCCTCTATAAGTTAAAAAAGGATTATCTTTTATTATAGTATTAATTCCAGCAAGAATTCCATCATTTTCTTCTCTTAATTTTTGGGAGAAGTTACGAGTTTTTTTAGAAGTAATCCATTTTGAATTTTGCTTGTAATCAGTTGTTTTTCCATCAAGAGAAATCCCTGTTTTTAAAGTAATATAGGGAGTTTTTTTTATAATTGTTTTAATATACCATTGTAATTCATCTTCAATTTTTTCTTTTAAAATTCCTGTGCTAACATGAATTTTGTTTTGCTTTAATTTTTTAATGCCTTTACCATATACTATAGGATGAGGGTCTTTTATGCCTATAAAAACATTTTTTATTTTTTTTTGAATAATTAAATCACTGCATGGAGGTGTCCTGCCATAATGTGAACAGGGCTCAAGTGTAACATAAAGAGATGCTTCTTTTACATTATGAGATGCTTTTTTTATTGCCATAACTTCAGCATGGTCTTTACCGGGGATTTGTGTATGGCCTTTACTTATTATTTTGTTATTTTTTACAAGGACAGCGCCTACATTCGGATTGGGAGAAGAAAAAGCTCTTGCTTTCCGGCTTTCTATTAAAGCCTGAAGCATGAAATAATCATTATTATTAGTTATCATAGCTTATTTTTTCTTTTTCGATTGACCAATCAGCCACCATTCATAAAGAATAGGGCTTGCTACAAAAATTGATGAATAAGTTCCAACAAGAATACCAATCAGGAAAGCAAAAGCAAAATCATGAATTACAGTTCCACCCCATAAATACAGGGATAATACTGCTAACAGAGTAGTGACAGATGTTATAATTGTTCTGTTTAAGGTTGTTCTTATACTTTTATTAATGATATTGTCAAGAGCTTGCCCATGAAGAACTTTTAAATTTTCCCGTATCCTGTCAAAAACTACAATTGTATCATTTAATGAATATCCAATAATAGTAAGTACTGCTGCTACAATGGGTATGTTAATTTCCATTTCAAAAAAGGAAAATACTCCTAATGTAAAAGTAACATCATGAACTAAGGCAATAATTGCTGCAATAGCAAATTTAAGCTGAAATCGAATGGAGATATATATTAAAATAGCTATTATGGAAATTACAATAAGTAAATAAGCCAATTTTCTTAAATCCCTTCCAATAGCAGGACCTACAAGTTCGCTTCGCTGAAATGGAAGTTGTATATTTTCTTTTCCTAATTTTTCTATTAAATTATTTTTTATCCACTCCATTGTATCTGTATGGTTTTTTTTGGTTTTTGATTTAATAATATATAAATTTTCAGATGACTGACCAATTCGCTGTATAATAATATTACCCAATTCACCTGATTTTAAAGCACCTCGTATATCATTTTCACTAACTGATTTATTAAATTTTACCTGGACAAGAACTCCGCCTGTAAAATCAATTCCAAAGTTAAATCCTTTAATTAAAAAAATACAACTTAAGCTGAATACAAAAAAAGCAAGTGAGATAGTATAGGTAACTTTTCTGAATTTCATGAAGTTCATTTATAGACCCTCCGTTTTTCTTAGATACTGATTTTTTTAAGATTTAATTTATGTACAATATAGTTAAAAATATTATGAGAAACATATACTGCTGTAAAGAGGTTGGCACTGATACCAATAAAAAGAGTAACTGCAAAACCTTTTATTGGTCCGGTTCCGAATTGTGAAAGAATAAATGCTGTAATAAGAGTTGTAATATTTGCATCCAGAATAGCCCTGTATGCTTTTTCAAACCCTGAATCAATTGAGGCTCGCAAAGATTTCCCTGATTTTAATTCTTCTTTAATTCTTTCAAATATAAGAACATTAGCATCAACAGCCATTCCTATTGTTAAAATAACCCCAGCAAGACCTGGTAGGGTTAATGTAAATTTAAGAAGCACTAAAATAGATACCAGGATATACATATTAAGAAAAAGGGTAATATTAGCAATAAGCCCTGAAAATTTATAATAAATTAACATAAAAATAATAACCAGTAAAAATCCAATTAATCCAGCTTTCATGCCGGCTTTTATAGAATCTTCCCCAAGTGATGGGCCAACAACTCTTTTTTCCATAACTATCAGTTTAACTGGTGTAGCCCCTGCTCTTAATATAAGAGCTAAATCTTTAGCTTCCATGACTGAAAAGTTCCCTGTTATCTGTCCTCTGTCCCTTAAGGGTTCTTTTATATTAGGGTGAGTTCTTACTTTATCATCAAGTACAATAGCAAGCTGCTTTCCTACATTTTCACTTGTAATTTTATAAAATTTTTCTGCGCCCTCTGATTTTAATTGAAAATCAACTGCTGCATCCCCAAATTGGCTTATAGAAACACCTGCTGTTTTTAAATATGCACCAGTTATTGCTGCTTCTTTGTTGACAACAACATAATATGCTTTTTCTAATATATTTGAATCTTTATTTTTTTTCCAGACAGCTAATAACTGTTTATCTTCCGGCATTATAAAATCATCTTTTAATATACCGTTTTTATAATCTTTAAAATTATCCTGATCGGATAAATCCTCATCTACTATTTTAAATTCCAGTTTTCCCCTAACATTAAGCAGCTCTTCAGCCCGCTTCGGGTCTTTAACACCAGGCAGTTCTACAACAATTCGATTTTCTCCCTGTTTCATAATGGAAGGTTCACTTACACCAAACTGGTCAATTCTGTTCCTGATAACTTCAAGTGCTCTACTGACTGCATCCTGTTTTTCTTCCCTGGTTTTAAGTTCATCTGTATCTGCTTTTAAAACAATATGCATACCTCCCTGCAGATCTAATCCGAGATTAATTGATTTGTTTTTTATTTCTTTAATTTCATCTATTTTTTTCTGCTGTTCATATGGAAGACTGTAATATTTTTCTGAGTCTTCAAATTTTAATTCAGCATTTATTTTTTCTTTTTTATCCATAAAAATCCATTTAAAAGTCGGGACAAGTGGAATAAAAAAGATAAGAACTAAAATAAAAATAAAAATTAATCGAATACCAGGATTTTTTTTCATTCATTTACTCCTTTGTTGATGATGTAAGACGAAATTGGTTTAATACAATTCTTTCATATTTTTTTTTATGTTTACGCTGAAACATGCTGTATATTAATAGAAAGATACTAATAAAAATAAACTCTATCAGCTTAATAAAAAATTTTTCTTTATCAAATGTTTTAAAAGGATTAAGTAAAAAATTAAAATTAACATTTATATTAAATTTTTTATTTTTAACAGAAACAATTATTTTTTCTTTATCAGTTATAGTTGCAGCATCATTAAAAATTTTATCAAAAATTTTATCAGACTTTTTAATTTTTTTATCAAGGATTATGTCCTTTAAAATTATAACATTTTTATTAAAAGGCAGGGAAATATTACCAATTTTATCACTTTGCGGCAGTACTTTTTCTAATTTAGTTTTAGGAAGGTGAAAAATTTGTAAATAATGATTGTTAGCCTTAGTAGGATTATTATCTTTAAAAAGTTCATATAATCGTATATGGGCTAATTTTATTTTAGAATTAATGGCTATTACTTTTTTAAACTCATTTCGGGCTTTTAATATACTATTCATCTGGTAAAATATTTCACCCAGTAAAATGTGTGCGGCTAAAAGATTGTCATCAAATTCTAATGATTTGTTTAAATGTGTTATTGCTTTTTCATAATTTCCCTGGACATAGTAAAGATAACCAAGATAAATATAATAATCCGGATTTTTTGTTTGATAGGAAAGCAGCTTTTCCAATAATAAAATAGCTTTATTAATATTACCTTTTTGTAATTCTTTCAGTCCATTATTAAAAATAGTATCTGGATTTTCTGTGTTTACTATTATATTTGTACTAACTGTATTTGTATCATTACAAAAAATACTATTATTATAATTAATAACAAGTACAATAAAAACTGTTAAAATTTTAAAATAAGTCATATAAACTAAAAATTTTATTAGTTGATTTTATTAGTGATAGCAGATTTGGAAACTTCGATATTTGTTTTATCAGAGATTTTTAAAGTAATTCTATTATCTTTTACCTGAACAATCTGTCCAAAAACACCGCCAATAGTCATAACCTGTTCACCTTTTTTTAATTCAGTTAACATTTTTTGTTTTTGTTTTTCTTTTTTCTGTTGAGGACGGATAAGTAAAAAGTACCATATAAGTAGTAAAGGTAAAAATAAGATTATTAAACTTCCAAACCCTCCGCCTTTAGCCGGTTTTCCACCTTTAGCTGTGGGGGGAGCCATGGCTAATAAAGAGTTTACCTTTATAAATAATATTGTAATCATTATCCAGAATTTTTTCATACATAATGCTCCTTTTATTAAAATTTCATTAATTTTAATAAAAAAGAATAGGTTGTCAAGTAATTTAAAAATATTTTTGACAAAGAAATTTACATCTATAACTTATCAAATAATATTTAGGATATTTAGGTTGGGTGTAATGAATAAAATACTTTTATATTTTATTTTATTTTGTTTGCTTCCCTTAAACATTTACTCCAGTAATAGAATAATAGTTGGAATTAATAAAAATTATCCTCCCCATGAATATATAGAAAAAGACAAGCCTTGTGGCTTTAATGTTGATATTTTAAAAGCTGTAGCAGAAAAAACAGATCTTCAGATAAAATTTTTTCCAGTAGATGAAGATGTATCTTATTCATTATTAAAAAAAGGAGACATAGACATTTTAACAATGTCCGCTTATAAGGAGAGATTACAATATTTTGATTTTACTGAGAATGAAATTCTTGATTTATCGCTGGCTATTTTTGTAAAAGAAAATGTTTATAGTATTACAAAAGTTGAAGACTTAGAGCATCATACAGTTGCTGTAGAGAAAAAAGATGTTTCGCATGAATATTTAAAAAAAGTTAAAAATATAATTATAATTTCTGTGGCTAACCAAAAAGAAGCTATGAAATTATTATCCACTGATCAGGTTTTTGCCTATTTTGGCAATAAATATACAGGGTTATATTTAGTTCAAAAAAACAAGTTATATAATATTAAAATAATTGGTAATACTATTCCTATTCAACCTCGTATTCTGGCAGTAAAGAAGGGAAATGCTAAGTTAAAAGATTTACTTGATAAAGGTATTACAATAATAAAGGAGAAAGGAATTTATTCAGACATATATAAAAAATGGTTTGGTTATTCATTCCATGCAGTAAAAAGTAAAAGACTTGCATATAGAGTAGTATTAATTATTTGCATAATACTAGTACTTATGATTTTATCTGTTTTAGTATGGAATAGGCGTCTTGGAAGTATTATACAGGCAAAAGTAAAGGGAATTGAAATAAAAGAAAAAAAATATAGTAATTTAATTCATAATATAAATAATGGAATTATTTGTGTGAATCAAGATAATAAAATTATATTGATTAATCCAAGAATGTTAGAGATTTTAAATATGGAAGAAAAAGATTTATTATTGAAAAATTTAAATGATATATCCGGATTAAATGATATTAAAGAAAATATACTTAAAATTGTGGAAGATCTAAGGACTGGAGAAAAAAATATATGGAGAAATTTAAATATAAAAATTAAAGATAATGTGATTATATTTAATATTACTGGTTTTAAATTTATAGATGAAAATAATGCTAAAGTAATAACTTTAGTATTTACAGATATATCTGCACATGAAAGGTTAAAAGAGCAGTTATATCAGTCACAAAAAATGGAAGCTATTGGAAGACTGGTAGATGGTATTTCTCATGATTTTAATAATACTCTTACAGGAATTATCAGTTCTATTGAATTTATCCGAAGTTCAAAATATTTGGATAAAGATATAAAAGCAGAAGTAGATTTAATAGAAAAGTTTTCTGATAGAGCAAAAGAATTAACTAACAAATTGTTAGTTTTTAATGAAAAACAAGGACATCATCCAAGGATTGTTGATTTAAATGATTTATTATTAAATATACAGAATATTTTAAAAAGAATAACTAAAGAAAATATTGAAATTAATTTACATTTAAGTGATAGCTTAAAATATATTCAAATCGACCCTTCACAATTAGAACATATTTTAATTAATTTAGTTATTAATGCTATTGATGCAATGCCTACAGGCGGTGAGATTTTAATAAAAACAAAAAATATAATTTTTAACAGTGATAATTATAAAAGTAATATTGAAATAAAAGGAAAAGAATATGTTTTATTAGAGTTTTCAGATAATGGTGATGGTATGGATCAGGAAACCCTTAATCATGTTTTTGAACCGTTTTTTTCGGATAAAGCTAAAGCTAAAGCTAAAGGTAATGGTCTTGGATTGTTTATGGTTTATGGTATCATACAGCAGAATAAAGGATTTATTGAGGTAAAAAGTAAGAAGAAAGAAGGAACCACATTTAAAATTTATTTTCCAGCTAAAATAGAAAAAGAAGTTAAAAAACAAATACGGCATCAAAAGGAAAGTTATCAAAAAATAAAAATTAAGGGGAAACATATTTTTGTCATTGAGGACGATGAAGAATTGCGAGAATTGTTATATATTTATTTATCAAAACTTGGAGCTAAGGTTGATGAATTCGGAACAGGTAAGGAAGTTCTTGCTAAATTAAATGAGCTTAAAAAAACTTTTACAATAAGGAAGAAAGTTGATTTATTATTAATGGATGTTATTTTGCCTGATGGTAATGGTAAGGAATTATTTGAAAAATATAAAAAAATCTTCCCTGATTTAAAAGTTATTTTTATGTCTGGTTATTCACAGGACATTATTATGAATATTGGTCTGGATAAAAATCAGTTTAATTTTATTCAAAAACCTTTTAGTTTAATTGATCTGGGTAAAGTTTTAAAACTTGTATTGTAGATTATTAAGTAAACTGCACAATGAAAATTATTCTTGACTAATAATTTTAAATGATTTAAATTATTCAACAAATTTTTATTATTAAGGAGGGCAAAATGTTTAAAAGACAATTTGTTATAATTACTTTTTTAATTTTTATTATGGTTGTTTCTTTATATGCACAAACGCCTGTTATAAAACAGCCTGTAAAAACTGTTGGGCAAGTAAGTTCAATTTACAATAATGGTAAAATGGATTTTGCCAATTCAACAACTTCTTTTTCACTGCTAGGGACTGATTTATTATCTGATGTAAAATTACTAATGTATAAAATTGATGATAATAAATATACTGAATATAAAGCCCCTATTTCCGTTAAAGAAGAAGGATTGCATACTATTTATTATTATTCAGTTGACAATGTCGGGAATCAAACACCAAAAGTTTCTTATTCTGTGTTTATTGATAATATAGCTCCTGAAGTTATGCTTATTTCAAGCATTAAATTGTTTGCATTAAATAATAAACTTTATGCCCCGGCTTCTGCAGAATTTACAATAATAGCAAATGATATAGGAAGCGGAATTAAAAGTACTGAATATTCCATGGATAAAGGTAATTATATTCCTTATACATCAGGAATAAAAATTACAGCCACAGGGGAACATATTATTAAATATAAAGCAATGGATAATTTAGGGAATGCTTCTGCTGAAAAGGTTTTTTCTGTATATGTAGATAACAATAAACCTCTTGTGACTATTATTCCCTCAGGAACCTTGTTTGAAAAAAATAAGAAAAAATTTGCTCCTGCAACTTTTCAATATTCGATTGAAGCAACAGATACAGAATCTCAGATTGCCAAGCTATTAGTTTCCATTGATAAAGGAAATTATGTTATATATGAAAATCCTTTTATTTTATCTGGAGAGGGTGAGCATACTATAAAAGCAAAAGCTATTGATAATGTAGGAAATGAATCAGATGAAATTAGTTTAATATTTACTATTGATACTACCCCCCCTAAAATTGAATTAAAGCCTGTTAAATAAAGAAATCAAAAAAGGTCAGACCTTTAAAGGTCTGACCTTTTAAGTTAATAATTCATTAATAACCTTTACAGAATGGACAGCATCACCACCATATATAGCTCCGATTTTTTTAGCATAATTTTCAGTAACAACTGCACCGCCAATAATAACAGGCAGATGAATTTTATCTTTTTTTAATTTTTTTATGATATCTTTCATGTTCAGCATTGTTGTAGTCATAAGAGCACTTAACAGTAAAGCATTTGGACTTCCTTTTTTTATCATGCTTTTAATTGTTTTATATTTAACATCAACACCTATATCCTCAATATCATATCCATGGTTTTCTAAGAGCATTTTTACAATATTTTTACCTATAGAATGAATATCACCTTCAACAGTACATATAAGTAATCTTCCCTTACTTTCTTTAGTTTTTGGGTATTTTTGTTTAACATAATCTACTGCTTTTTCCATTGCTTGAGCACTTTGAATTAATTGTGGCAGAAAATAAACTCCTTTATCATAAAGGTTACCTACTTCTGAAATAGCTGGTATTAAAAATTTGTTAATAATATCAAAGGCTGAAAATTTATTTTCTTTTTGTCTGGTAAGAGATATTATGGTTTCTTTGTTTCCTTCAATAACAGCCTGATATAAGGGATCATTAGATTCTTTTTTTTTATG
>CBDVEP010000109.1:0-10512 GCA_965373035.1 uncultured bacterium | reverse complement strand
TATATTATGGATTTAACTCTTTAGAGTTTTATTTTTGTGGAAATTATCATTATTTATAAAATTCTAAAGAATTAATTCCATTTTATTACTTTTAATTTAATTCACTAACATTGATAAGCTGTAATATTTAATAATTCATTAATTTTTTTGTTTGAACTATTACTTTGAAAAATTAATTCGTCACCTTAAATAATCCCGAACTTAATCCCGAACTTAATCCCGAACCGTTAGACCATAACATAATACAAATTTCTACCTTTGCCATTTGATTTTACAACTTCTAAATCTACAAGTTTTCTTATTTCTTTTAACGCAGCTCTATCCGATATCTTAAACATTTTTCGTATTTCCTTGTTTGCAATCTTTTCATTCTTGATTATATATTCTATGATTTTCATCTGTCTATCAGTTAAAGCAACCTGTTTCTTTTTTGCTCTCAATTTTTCACTGCTTAATTTTATGACCTGCTCTTTTACGCTATTTATACTCAAATGCACACCATCAACAAAATATTCAAGCCATTTAGTAATATCAAGAGTATTGGGGTTTACACTTTGTAATGCTTTATAATATTCCTGTCTTTCAAAATTGTAATAATCATCAAGGCAAAAAAATCTTTTTGTATCAAACCCTCTTAAATACAATATTAAAGCAGAAAGAACTCTGGCTGTTCTGCCATTCCCGTCAATAAACGGATGAATCCTGACAAACTCATAATGCACAATTCCTGCTTCAATAACCGGTTCATATTCTGTCACTACTTGGGAATTTATCCAATTCGTTAAATCATGAACCATGCCGGGAACTTCCTTATTTTTTGGCGGATAAAAAATAACTTCCCCTGTCCTTCTATTTTCCACAATAACATAACGATTTCTAAATTTTCCACAATCATCCGAATTTTCAAGAGTATTTTTTGTTACCATTTTATGAATTTTTAAAATGTCAGAAATTTTAATTTGGTTATTTTTAATTAATTCATCAAGTTTTTCTAAAACATTAAGATAATTTAAAACTTCTTTTTTATCTTTTCTTGAAGCCATTATTTCTCTACCTTTTGCAAGTTCACTCACTTGTTCCAACGATAAGCGATTTCCTTCAATACTTGTTGAAGAGTGAGCACTTCTTATAATAGCATCTTTTCTTAATGTAACTTCCCATTTTGGTACTAACGGCGAATTAAAAATAATTTCTCTTGCAGCTGAAATCTCTGCTATTTTTTTTACCATTTTATTGGTATATTTAAAATTCGGTTTAAACATATTCATATTACCTCTTATTTATTTCATCTGTAGTAACCCTGCATTTTAATTTTATATGATTTCGATTTATTAGCTTCTTGAATTTATTAATGATAGCTTATCTACTGACTTTAGTAAATCATCTACTACTGCAGCATTTGATTTCATTTTTTTTAACTCCTTCATTAAATTTTATATTAATAATTTTTTTAAATCTTCAGAAGAAATTTGGCAATGGCAAAATAAATAAATAAACCTGATGAATCAATAATGGTAGTAATAAGAGGACTGCTGACCACAGCAGGGTCCATTTTTAATTTTTTTATAATAAGAGGAAGTAAAGCCCCAATTAAATTTGCCCAGAGTACAACGAAAAATATAGCTATTCCTACTACATAGCTTACTTCTCTTGCTCCTTTCATTAAATATGCTCTTATATATAAAGCAATACCAAGGCTTAATCCCAGAAGAACACCAATTATAAGTTCTTTTAAAAATATTTTTAACCACTGGTTCATTCTAATATCCCCAATAGTCATGGCACGGATAATAAGGGCTGATGATTGAGTACCGACATTACCGCCTGCTCCAATCAAAACAGCAATAAAAAAGGATAAAGCAACTAAAGACTCAATGGCAAAACTGAAATTAGCAATGATATTTGAAGAGATAAAACTTCCCACTAACAGCAAAAGCAGCCATCCAACTCTTTTTTTATAGCTTTCAAAAATAGAGGCAGAAACGTAATTAATTTCAAAAGGTGTAATACCTGACTGTTTCTGGATATCTTCTGTTATTTCTTCTTCTGCAACATCGAAAACATCATCAGAGGTAACAATTCCTACTAAAATACCATTATCTGTAACTGGCAATACAAACAGGTCATATTTTTTCATGATTTTTACAGCTTCTTCCCTGTCATTATAAGCATTTAAAGCAATAAAATTGTAATCCAGCAGGGTTTCAATTTTTTTATTAGGACTTGCAAGGATAAGTTTTCTTAAATCGATATCATCAATTAGTCTGTTGTTTTTATTAACAACATATATAGTAGAAATGGTTTCCTTGTCTTGTCCTTCTCTCCTGATATGATTAAGAGCATACTTTATTTTCCATGCAGGAGAAACTGCAACAAATTCAGGGTTCATTAATCTGCCTATACTTTCTTCAGGATAACTTAATAACTTTTTTGATTCTTTTAATTCCTCTTTTGGGAGGAGATGTAATAATTTAATTCTTAAATCTTTATGCAGATTTTCTAAAATTGAAGTTCTGTCATCTGGTTCCATGTGAAGTAAAATATTTTTAGTGATTTTTAAAGGAAGTTTTTTAAACAGGATTTCCTGGAAATGATTCTCCAGATAAGGAAATACTTTTATTTTGTTTTCAGATGACAGAAGTTTAAAAAATTTATATTTGTTTTTTTCATTTGATATGGAAGATGAGATATCAGCAATTTCCTGAGGCAGTAAGTCTGCTATTGTTTCTAAAATGTTAGTCCATTCATTTTGATTAATGAGTTCAATAATTTTTGGTCCTAATTTTTCTAACATAAGTAATAATATATTATTTTATAGTTTAATAGCAAGTGATTTTCTGTTATATTTTTCTTGACATAGCAGTATAAAGAATTAAAATTATATATTATGAAATCCAAAATAATCTTTTTTCTTTTATTCATAATACTTGTTTTTATTTATTGTGGTGGAAAAGAAGAAAGTGAAAAAGACAGACTTGCTAAATTAAAGTATAAAGCTATTGAAGATATGCGCAGGGAAGCATCTGCTCCAAAGGAAACTGAAATAGGTTATAATTTTTCAATTTATGCTCCTAAAGCAAAATATGTCTCTTTAGTTGGTGATTTTAATAATTGGCTGGATAACAGAACCCCTATGGAAAAAAATAAATATGGTGTCTGGTCTGTAACCATACCTTTGAAAAAAGGTATTTATTCTTATAAAATAAATATTGACGGCACATGGATAATTGATGCGAAAAATCCTGAGGTGGCTAAAGATAATATGGGTGACCGTCGTTCTATTATTGAGGTTATTAAAGATACAGAAGCTTATCAGGAAGTAATTTATCTTGGTCGTACCAATGCGGAAGTTCCAAAAGTTTATAAAAAAGGAATTTTATTTTCTTACAAAGATAAATTTGCAAAAAAGGTTTCTATTGCTGGATCTTTCAATAACTGGGAGAAAGACCAATTTTTCCTGCAGAAAAATAAACATGGTGTATGGGAATGTTATGTGCAAATTCCAAAAGGCAAATATTACTATAAGTATAATGTTGATGGTTTATGGAAGAATGATCCTGTAAATCCACAGGTAGAGGATGATAGTCAGGGTGATTATAAATCAGTATTAATTGTAGAGAGGGATATTGAAGATAGACCTAATGAGCCAATTGTTATTAATTATAATATTGTTCGTTTTCAATTTTATAATGAGGATTTACCTTCAAGATATAATATATCTGTTATTGGTGATTTTAATAACTGGCAGGCAAATATTAATATTATGTCTGATAATGATTTTGATAAAGTATGGTTTACAACAATACGTTTAAAAGAAGGAGATTATTACTATAAATTTTATCTTGCTGGAAAAGAATTTTTTGACCCTGAAAATAAAGTTCACAAAGAGACATCAGAAGGTAAGGAGGCTAATTATCTTACAGTTATACAGCCTGAGGGAAAACGCAATGTGAAGTTTACTTATAGTGACTTAAAAGCTAAAAATATTTTTCTTGTAGGAGATTTTAACAATTGGAATCCTGAGTTCGATCAATTAAAAAAAGACCAATCCGGTTTATGGTATATTGTTAAAAAATTATATGCTGGAAAATATTTGTATCAGTATATTATTGATAGCGAATGGAGCCTTGACCCTTTTAATTCAGAAGCCAGAGCAGATCTCAATGGCAATTTGAATTCTTTTATTGAAATAGAATAAATTATATAATTTTTTTATTGACAATTAATTTTCATTTATTATTATATTTCTAATATATATAAATTTTATTTAATAAGGAGAAAACAGTGAAAAAAAGATTAATAATTTATTTGTTTTTGTCACTTTTTTCTTTTACTTATATTTTATCAGGTCAAAATGGGAATAAAGTAAAATTAAAGTTTGTTACTCCTTTGGATTTATATGGCTGGGCAATGGTAGATGATTTTAATTTTGAAAAAATCAAGAATTGGAATTTAAATTATAAAAGCGGTGGCCAGGAAAAAAGATACACTCCCATTTTTTATAGAAAAGTTGACCCTGGTGCAGATATGGGCAATTTAGAAGGAGGGCGATTCCTTTTAGAAAAATATAAAAAAAATCCATCCTGTCTGGGCATTAAAATTCAGTTCCCTGAGCGTATCCAGACCTGTGCTTTTGTAAAACCTAAAGAAGGTTATAAATTAGATGGTGTATGCAGGGAAGTTTCATTATGGATTTTAGGCAGAGGTAAAAATGTTGATATAGAAATTGTTTTCAGTGATTATTTAGGCAGATATTATTATTTACCTATTTGTAAACTTGATTTTTTAGGATGGAAATATTTTAGAGTTAAAGTCCCGGAATCTATTCCACAGAATTATAATGTTTTTCCTCAAAGAGAAACACTTAAATTTGAGGGGTTTTTAGCAATTAATCATCCTTTAAAGTTTGCTTATGAGTTATATCAGCCTTTTTATTTGTATGTCGATCAGTTGGAAGTCAGGCTGGATAGAAATGCAGAATCATATCCGGGTCTGGAAATATCAGATGGCTGGTAAAACTAAAAGGAGGAAGCTAAAATCATGTATGCTATTGTTGAATTAAATAATAATCAATATGTTGTTAAAAAAGATGACATGATAAATGTTGATAAGTTAAATTATGATGATAAAAAAAGGGACATGGAAATAAAAAATGTCTTGCTTTATAAGAATGACAAAGAAATTTTAATTGGCAAGCCATATTTAAAAAATATAACTGTAAAAGCTGAAATAATAAAGGACATAAAAGATAAAAAGATTATTGTTTTTAAATATAAAAAAAGAAAAGGGTATAGGAAAAAACAGGGTCACAGACAATCTTATACTGTTATAAAAATACAGGATATTAAAGTCAGTAAATAATAGGTAAATGATAAATATATATTTTTTTTATACAGGGAAAAGAATATATGGTTTTAAAATAGATGGTCATTCCAATTTTTTTAAGAGATTGGGTTTTAGGATAAAAAAAAGTTTATTTAAAAAAGAGATTTTACATCAAAAAGATTATATATGTTCAGCCGTAGCATCAGCAGCATATATGGCTGTTATTGGATTGGTTGAAGTTAAAAATAAGAAAATTGTTTATAAACAAAATGATACAGGTTTTTTAGAATGCAGATTAAAGGAAAAGCCGGATAATATTTCAGATATTTTATTTGAATCTTTATTAAGGATATTAGAAAAAATTAAAGATAAATATCCTGGACATTTAACAATTAAAATGGAGGCATAGAAATGGCACATAAAAAAGGTCAGGGCTCTACAAGGAATGGGCATGACAGTAATCCAAAATTTTTAGGCTTTAAAATGTTTGGTGGGCAGAAAATAAAAGCAGGAAATATTATTGTAAGACAGCGTGGAACCAAGTATTATGCTGGAGTAAATGTCGGTATGGGACGTGATAATACTCTTTTTGCAAAGCAGGATGGCACCCTTTTATTTTCTAAAAAGCATGGTAAAAAAGTAATAGAAGTAGTTTGAAAAATTAAAACAATTTTACTAATTCATCAAATTCTTCCTGTGAAATTCCGGCATCACCAATTTTAATATCAGGTTTAATGATGCCATGGAAATCTGATCCGCCTGTTAAAACAAGATTATATTCTTCTGCTATATCTTTTAAATATTCAAGTTGATGTTTACTATGTCTTGGATAATATGCTTCAATTCCTTGAAGACCATTTTTAACAGCATTATAAATCACAGATTGAAAAACACTTTCCCTAATCATGCCTGGATGAGCAAAGATTGGGATTCCATTGCTTTCTAAAATAAGGTCTAATATTTTTAAATAATTATATTTTTTATAATCAACATAAATTGGTTTATTGGTTTTTAAATATTTATGAAAAGCCTCATAAAAGTTATCTACATATCCTTTTTCCATCATAATCTGTGCTAAATGAGGTCTTCCAAGAGAACGGGTGTTAAACTTTGTTAATTCCTCAAAATAAACAGGTATGCCATGTTCAATGGTTTTCTCACACATAGCTTTAAGTGCTTTTTCTCTTTCTTCTTTTTGAAAATTAATATACTCGTTTAACTTGGGATTGCTGAAATCAAGATTATACCCAATAATATGAAGGTTGTTAATATCAGTAGAAAATTCTATCCCATAAATATATTTTAAACCCTTTTCCAAAGCATATTCTTTTATGTTATTTTTATTAAAATCATCATGGTCTGTAATACTGATGCCTTTTAGTTTTTTTTTAACAGACTCATCTATTATTTCATAAGGTGTTAATGTACCATCTGAGATAGTTGAATGTATATGCAGGTCATATTCTATAATATGACTGGATGCATTTTCAATTGTTGATGCCATTTATTTATAATTTCCTGGATAATAAAATTTTTCATTTTTAATCTTTCGTTTTTAGAGTAACATTTTAATTTGCCGCCTGCAGCTTTTGGATGCCCCCCGCCCAGTTCTAACTCTTCAAACATTTTTGCAGCATTAATATTTTTAAGTTTTTGAGATTTAGTAAAATTTACTCCGAGTGAAAATTTTAAATTATTAGTTTTAACATTGTTTTTAAATTCAGAATTTATAAGAAGCACAGCATCTGTTTCAGGTTCGAAAATATAAATAAAGTTTTTATCCATTCGGGGAGCTTTTTTAAACTCGGTAAAATCAAGTATTGCCATAATTTTATTAAGATCCTTTTTGTAAAAATAATATACTTTTTTAACAAGATTTAATGAATATTTTTTATATTCTTCAAATTCTTTGTATCTGTCTTTAAAAAAATCCAACTGGATTAATTCTTCAGGGCTGTATTTAATAATGTGTTTTGTTAATTTCAGTAAATAATGCAGGAAGTTTTTATAGTCCTCATCTTTTAAAAGCTGGGTTGTCCATGCAATCATTTTTGCTGGGGTTATTTTTTGCCATTCGGCAATAGAATTATATTTCATACTGTCAATTTGGTTTGTTTCTTTAACTAAGTTTTTAAAATACTCAGGGAATTCTACTTTGTCTTTGTAATAATCATAAATAATAGCAGCACATGAGTCAGCTATTTGAAATTTCCCTGGAATGTCATTTATATTAATTCCTCGTTCATTCATTTCTTTTTTATTGGATTCATGGTGATCAAACCATAAATCACATTTCCATGGACATGGAAGATCAGCAATTATTTCCGAACCTGTTAATTCTTCCAGCCATATCTGGTTATGACTTACAAATCTGATAAAGTTTATCTTTGTACCTAATGAAAGTAATGATGCACTTATAACACCATCAAAATCAGTATGTGAAATAATGAGTTTCATTTTATTATGATAACTAAATAAAATTAAAAAGCAAGAAACTTTTTCAACCCTCAAGTAATGGGACAGAAATTTTCGAAAAAATATGTAGGGGAGGGTTTTAAACCCTCCTACCCGTTCGGGCACTAAAGCCTACAAAATAAATATTTACCCATGATAACTAATACAACTCTCACTTCCTGCTTGACATTATAGTTCTTTTTATTAAAGTATAGAAAATAATTATAAAGGGAATTATATGAAAAATATTGAAAAAATGGTTAATAAAAGTATTTCTGTTATTCGCAAATTTTATACAAATAAACCTGAAGTGGGATTAATTCTGGGTTCAGGCTTGGGGATTATAGCTGATTCTTTTAAAAACTCAATTGAAATACCTTATAAAAAGCTCCCTTTTTTTCCTGTTTCTACTGTGAAAGGACATTCTAATACATTAATTTTTGGAGAAATTTTTAATCTTAAAACAGTAGTCATGAAAGGCAGAGTTCATTATTATGAAGGATATAATATGAATGAAATTACTTTTCCCATTCGGGTGATGAAAGAGCTTGGAGTAAAGACATTGATTGTAACTAATGCCTGCGGGGGTATTAATAGAAAGTTTAAAGTAGGTGATCTTATGGTTATCACAGACCATATTAATTTAATGGGCAGTAATCCTTTAAGAGGCTGGAATAGAGAAGATATAGCACCGCGTTTTATTGATATGACATATGCTTATTCATCTGATTTAATTAAAATTATAGAAAAAGCAGCTCGAAAAAAAGGTATTAGATTACAAAGAGGAGTTTATGCAGCAGATACTGGCCCTTCTTATGAGACACCTGCTCAAATTAAAATGCTGAATAAGATAGGTGCAGATGCTGTTGGAATGTCCACAGTCCCTGAAGTGATTGTTGCAAACCAGGTTGGAATGAAGGTGTGCGGAATTTCTTTGATTACTAATATGACAGCAGGAATTTTAAAGAAAAAATTAGACCACAAGGGAATTCTGGAAGTATCTAAAAATGCAAGAGGAAAATTTGTAGAATTGATTAAAACCTTTTTATCAGAATTATAGACTAAGAATTATAACAGGATGTGATATGAAAAAGATAGTATGGAAAATAAAAGAGCATAATGAAGATATAGTAAAAAGATTGAGCAAGGAATTAAAAGTCGATAGGATTATTGCTATATTATTAAATGTAAAGGGAATATTAACAAAATCAGAAGGTAAAGATTTTTTATGCCCTGACTTAATTAATAATCTTCATAATCCTTTTTTATTTAAGGATATGGAGAAGGCTGTAAACAGGCTCAGGAAGGCAATAGATATGAAGGAGCATATTGTTATATATGGGGATAGAGACGTGGATGGAGTTTCATCAAGTTCTATGGTTTTCAGGGCATTAAAACAATGTGGTGCAAAAGTGGAAGTGTTTGTCCCAAGGGGAGATGATGGATATGGTATTAATGAGAAGCTTGTTGAACAATATTATAAAAATGGATGCAATCTTATAATTACAGTGGATAATGGAGTTACAGCTTTTGCTGCAGTAAAAAAGGCTAATGAATTAAATATTGATTTTATTATTACAGACCATCATACTTCTGAAGAACATCTGCCTGAAGCTTTTGCTGTTATAAATCCTAAATGTGAGGATGGTTATCCTTTTAAAGGTTTAGCCGGTGTAGGTGTGGCATTTAAATTAGTTTTTGCCTTTTTTTTCTCTTATACAAAGTATTATAACAAAGAGATTGTTGTTTTAGACCTTGAAACCACTGGCCTGGATAAAGAAGATGAAATTATTGAAATAGGAGCTGTAAAATTAAGGAATATGGTTAATCAGGAAGAGTTTCATAAATTCATTAAACCTCATAAACCAATTAAAGAGGAAATTAAAGAGCTTACAGGAATTACAGATGAAAAATTATTTTCAGCAAAGCCTGTTTCTTTTGTTATAGAGGAATTTTATAAATTTATAAAAGACAGCATTTTAGTTGGTCATAATATTAATGGTTTTGATATGCTGTTTATAAAAAGAGATATTAAAAAATATCTAAATATTAATATAAAAAATGAGACTATTGATACCCTGATTTTATCAAGGGAACATTTGAACTTAAAAGACAATAAATTAGGGAGTGTTGCACGATTTTTTAATATTCATATTCCTGGAAAGTATCATGGTGCTTATTATGATACACTTGTAACTGTAGAGATTTTTAAAAAGTTTTATAAAATAACTAAAAAAGTTCAAAAACAGCTTGAAAAATTCAGTGAATATGCCGTCCTTGGTACTCTAGCTGATGTTGTAACATTAACAGATGAGAATAGATTAATTGTTAAAAAAGGGCTTGAGCAATTAAAAAATACTGATATAGTTGGTTTGGAGATTTTAATAAAAAAGTTAAATATTGATAAAAATAGTTTGAATTCAAAAACTATGTCATGGAAAATCATACCGCTTTTAAATGCACCTGGCAGGATGGGGATGGCAGAAAAATCATTACAGTTGTTAATTACTGATAATAAAAAAGAAGCAGAAAATATTGTTGAAGAGCTTTTAGTTATTAATCAAAAACGAAAAGATAAACAACAATTAAATTTTACAAAGGTTATGGATATTTTAGAAGATAAGGTAGATATTCAGAATGACAAAATTTTTATTATTGATATTAAGGATATGGAGCACGGGGTTACAGGAGTAATTGCTAATCGGATCAAAGATATGTATTATAGACCGGTTG
>CBDVEP010000108.1:0-10600 GCA_965373035.1 uncultured bacterium | reverse complement strand
TTTGACATTTAAATGATAATTTAAATGTCAAATGTTGAGACCTGACCCCTATTATATTTGCAATTTTACACCAGCATGCATTAGGAATATTTCTCCATTGTGTTTTGCTTCTTTTAAACTTTTCTGATATATAACATCATAAAGTCCTTCTATATAAGGTATAAATACCCATTTGCCTTTTTTAAATAAATACTGAATTCCTGCTCCTGCTGAGAAAACAGGATCAATGTTTTCAATTGTTTGCTTATTATTTTTCAGTTTTTCCCATGTTATGCCGCCTCCACATGTAAGATAAGGTTTAAATAAATATTTCCAGGGTAATTTAGCTGTAATACCTAAAGTTAAAGGGATAAAATAGATTGTTTGTATATTATCATTAAAAGAATAATGCCGGGCTTTAGCATATATCGAGAGGAATGGAATTTCTGTTGATATTTCAAAACATAAACCTCCCTGAAAATTTCCTGAAAAATAATTTTTAAGGTTATTTAAAGGGAAAGCTCCTCCTCCTTCCAGTCCTATGAAAAATTCAGCATGAATAAAATGAGAAGAGACAACAAGATATAAAAATATTACTAATAAATATTTAAATTTTTTCATAAAGTATAAATAAAAAAACCCTCTAAGGCTGTCAGCTTCTATAGTGCTTTTTTGACAGTCTTAGAGGGTTTTCACCCGTCTTATTTTAAACCTCTCTATATTATTAATCCTTCTATTCCTCGAGAAAGATTAAAGTAACTTTTGGATAATGGCAGGTATCCTGGCTTACAGGCATTACTCATCCTACTTTCTGCACCTTCCCGGTTAAATAATAACCAGTGGTTTATTGCAGATTTCGTTCCTGCTTACAGTGGCGGGGCCGCTTCCGGATTTTCACCGGATTCCCTTTTTCATCCTTAAAAAGGAACCATATCCTTATTTATTAATTTTCAAAGATCATTTAAAGAATATTAAATTGGGACGGACCCTGTTTTAAAAAAATTGCACCGTCCCCCATACTTGTTTATCTATTTATAATTTTTACATGCTTGATTTTAACAGGTTTAAGTGGTTTGTTATTAGGGCCTGTTTTTACATTACCAATTTTTTTAACAACATCCATACCTTTTATGACTTTACCGAAAACTGTGTGTTTACCATCCAGCCATGGAGTATCGACTTCATTAATAAAAAATTGGCTACCATTACTATCCGGTCCTGAATTTGCCATGGCTACTGAACCTTTTCGAGCAGATTTGGATTTAACTGTTGTAATGTAGTGATAGCCCTGAGATTCATAAAGTTCTTTAACGCTTTTATTTGAAAATTTAGGATGCACCCTTGATGCAACTTTAGAATCTTTTACTTTTATTTTATTTAATCCAAGTGAATCAGCATTAATTTCATCTGCGAATTTATAACCTGGCCCTCCACGACCTGTGCCAGTAGGGTCTCCTGTCTGAATCATGAAATTCGGGATAACCCTGTGGAAGATAATGCCATCATAAAATTTTCCACGTTCTCCTTTTTTGCCTGTTGCAAGTTCAATAAAGTTCTTAACAGTTAAAGGAGCACTATTTTTTAATAATTCAATTTTAATCTCACCCATAGTCGTATCCAGTATAGCAATGGGATTTTTAGATTTCTTAGCTTTGATTTTTTTAGCATCAGCATGAAAAATACTTGTAACTAAAAGAAGACTTATTAAAATAATTTTTATCATATTCTACCTCTTGTTTTATAATTTGTTTGTAATATAAATATTAACAAATATTATTTTAATGTCAAGGAAAAAAGGTGGGACGTAAATTGGGGACGGACCCCATAGCTATCAACTTAAGAGATTTTAATAATAAATTACTATTACTTTGACATATATATACAATTTTTCTTTAATGTCATTCCCGTGAAAACGGGAATCCAGTTATTATATGCCATATATTCGTGGATTCCCGTTTTCACGGGAATGACAAAAAGAGATGGTACTTAAGTTTAACCAATATTTATTCCTTAAGTTGATAGCTATGGGGTCCGTCCCCATTTTTTCCAAGACTTGACTATTTTTTTTAATTCAGTATGATTGTTATCATGAAATTTATTGCAGATTTGCATATTCATTCCCGTTTTTCACGTGCTACCAGCCCTGATAATAATATTTTTTCCCTTTATAAATTTGCAAAAATAAAAGGTATTAATCTTTTAGCAACAGGGGATTTTACTCATCCGGGATGGATAAAAGAGCTTGAGGATTTTTTAATTGAAGATGGAAATGGACTTTTAGATTTAAAAGAGGAATATAAAAAAGAAAGTGCAAAACAGTTTCCTTATTTAAAAAATAAACTTATGAAGTTTATCTTTTCTGTTGAGATTAGCAGTATTTATAAAAAAAATGATAAAGTTCGTAAAGTACATAATGTTATTTTGCTGCCGGATTTTAAAAGTGTTAAAAAATTTAATGAAAAATTAAATGCCATTGGCAATATAAAAAGTGATGGTCGTCCTATACTTGGTCTTGATAGTAAAATATTGCTGGAAATTGCCCTGAATGTAAATCCTGAGGCTATTTTTATTCCAGCTCATATCTGGACACCATGGTTTTCACTTTTTGGTATGAATTCAGGTTTTAATACAATTGAAGAATGTTTTGAAGATTTAACTAAAGAGATATTTGCCTTGGAAACAGGGCTTTCTTCTGACCCTGCCATGAACTGGCGTTTGTCTGCCCTGGATAAATATAACCTTGTTAGTAATTCTGATGCACATTCTTCTGATAATTTAGCCAGGGAGGCGAATTTGTTTGATACGGATTTAAATTATTTTAAAATCCGTAATGCATTAAAAGATAAAAAAAGTCAAGAATTTTTAGGAACCATTGAGTTTTTTCCTGAAGAAGGAAAATATCATTATGATGGGCACAGAAATTGTCACTGTCGTCTTAAGCCAAAGGAAGCTATTAAGAATAAACTTATTTGTCCTGTTTGCGGAAAGCCTGTAACTGTAGGTGTCCTGCATAGAGTGGAAGAGCTTGCAGATAGAGAAGAAGGGTTTCAGCCTGAAGAAGCAAAAGGTTTTAAAAGTATTATTCCTTTAAAAGAGATTATTGGAGAGGCTTTTGGAGTTGGTAAAAAGTCTAAAAAAGTAGAAGCTGTTTATAATCGGTTAATAAGTTCTATAAATGATGAATTATACATTTTAAATGATGCTCCTTTAGAAGAGATTAAAAAATATTCTACTGAAATGATTGCAGAAGGTGTTAAAAGAGTCAGGGAAAATAATGTAGAAATAATGCCGGGTTATGATGGTGAGTATGGCAAAGTAATAATTTTTTCTGAAGAAGACAGGTTAAAAAATGTATCCCAGGCATTACTTTTATCAATAACGCCAGATATAAAGAAAAAAGAAGAACCTCCTATAGTGAAAAAAAAGGTTAAAGGTAAAAAAAAAGCATTTAAAAATATTGGGCAGGAAAAAATAAATAAGGTTAATAAAGAACAGGATAATGCCATCTGCCAGCTTCAGGGACCTGTTGTTGTGCTTGCCGGCCCTGGTACTGGCAAGACCTTTACTCTCATCCGGAAAATTATTTATTTAATCAAGGAAAAGGATTTTGCTGATAATGAAATACTTGCCATAACATTTACAAATAAAGCAGCGGAAGAGATTCGCACTCGTCTTGAAAAAGAAGCAATCCATGATGTTATTATCAGTACTTTTCATGGTTTTGCTTTAAAAATTTTACATAAAAATAATTTTAACAGGGAAATTTTTGATGAAAATGATTGCCGTATTATATTAAAAGAAGTATTAAAAGAACTGAATATTAATTTAAATATTAAAGATTTATATAACAGGATAAGTATAATCAAGGGGAATCAAAGCAATTTAGAAAAAGAGCCGGATGAATTTAAACGAGTTTTTGAAATATACCAGGCAAAACTGGATTATTATAAAGGAATGGATTATGAAGATATTATTGTTTACTGTTACAGGTTATTAAAGAAATTTCCTGATTTGTTAAATAAATATAAATCCTTATTTAAATATATCCTTGTTGATGAATTTCAGGATGTGAATTATTCAGAATATGCATTAATCAAGCTTTTATCAAATGAAGGAAAAAATCTTTTTGTAATAGGAGACCCTGACCAATCTATTTATAAATTCAGGGGAGCAGACCCTGATTTAATTTTTAAATTAATGGATGATTTTATTAACCATAAAAAAATTATTTTAAGGAAAAATTATAGAAATGCAGAGCTTATTATAAAAGCTGGTATTGATGTGATAAAGTCAAGTTCAAAAGTATTAAAAAAATACTCTGATACAGATATCCTGATTAAATCAGATGTTAAAATTGAATTAATTAAAGCTCCTTCCCGGTTATCAGCAGGAATCCAAATTGCAAAGACCATTACAAATTATATAGGCGGAATGATTATGACAGATGCAGATATAATTGGAGCAGGCAGGGATTTAACCTTTAAAGATTTTGCTGTACTTGTCAGGACAACTTCACAATTAAAGCAGTTGGAGGAAACCATATTATATGAAGGCATACCGTATAAATTAGTTGGAGATAAATCCATCCTGGATAATAAACTGGTCAGGTTTATCATTAATATTATAAGATTTAAAGTTGAACCTTATAATAATTTCAGGCTGTTTAATATAATTGAGACACCTTATTTTAATATACCTGATGAGACTATAAAAATGTTAAGGTTAAAATTATTATCAAACCCTGATTGTGATTTATCAGGAGAATTAAAAAAATTTAAAAATCAAAATGAAAATTTAAAAACATTTTATAATGTATTAAATAGTAAAATCGATAAAAACAGTACTCCTTCTGAATTTTTAAATAATTTTCAATTTAGCTTTTTTAAAGAAAAGGAGTTTGAGCCTTTTATTCATCTTTCCAGTAATTTTAAACGTATAAAAGATTTATTAAGAGTTGTTTTAATAGGTAGTGAACAGGATATTGAACTGTATAAAGAAAATTTAAATAAATTAAAAAATATAGAGACAATTTCCTTATTAACCATGCATTCAGCCAAGGGGCTGGAATTTCCTGTTGTTTTTTTATATGAACCTGTAGAAGGAGTTATGCCGTTTTTAAAAAAAGATTCTAATTTAGAGGAAGAAAGAAGATTGTTTTATGTAGGTTTAACACGGGCAAAAGAAAAGCTTTTTTTAGTTGCTCCAGGGAAAAGACAGGAATATGGCAGAATTATTAAAACAGAGATTTCAAGGTTTATTAATGATATTAATAAAGATTATTTAAATGAGAAAGAGATTAAATTTGAGCCAAAACTGGAGAAAGATAAAGAACAGTTAACTTTATTTTAATTTAACAGCTTGACAAATTTTATATTATGAATATATATAATTATGATTAAAATTTTGGAGGTACGCTTATGGCTTTAAGTAAAAAAGCAAAAATTTGGTTAATTATTGGTGCTATTGTATTGGTTTTGATTATTTTCGGTTCATCCTGTGTTGGCATGAGAAACAACATGGTTATTAAACAGAAATTTTATCAAAACAAATGGGCACAGGTTGAGGTTCAGCTTCAAAGAAGATATGACCTTATTCCAAACCTGGTTAGTACTGTTAAAGGTTATGCAAAGCATGAAAAAGATGTATTTACACAGATTGCTGAATCAAGAGCAAAGTTGGCAGGTGCAGGAACTGTAAGAGCTAAAGTAAAAGCAGCCAATGGTCTTGAGTCAGCTATAAGCCGTTTGCTGATGATTGTTGAGCGGTATCCTGTTTTAAAAGCAGATGCTAATTTCAGGAGTTTGCAGGATGAATTAGCCGGTACTGAAAACAGGATTGCTGTAGAAAGAAAAAGATTTAATGATGCAGTTACTGATTATAATACATTTATTGCATTATTTCCAAATATGATAATTGCTGGGATGACTGGTTTTAGAGCAACTGAACTTTATGAAATCCCTGAAATATCAAAGGCTGTTCCTAAAGTTGATTTTGAGTAGTTGTATTTAAAATTATATGAAAATAATGAACTGGACAAGCGGATAGAGGCAGCTTATGAGATTTTAAAGGACTGTGATTTATGTCCGAATAATTGTCATGTAAATAGAAATAATAAAACTGGAATATGTAAAAGTGGAATAGACCTGATTATTGCAAGCTTTAATCCTCATCATGGTGAAGAGCCTCCAATATCAGGAATTTACGGCTCCGGCACTATTTTTTTTACTAATTGTACATTAAGCTGTGACTTTTGTCAGAATTATCCCATCAGCCAGATGGGTAATGGTAAAAAAATTACTATTAATGAATTAGCAGATATTTTTTTATACCTCCAGTCTAAAAAATGTCACAACATTAACCTGGTTACACCTACTCATTTCATCCCACAATTTTTAAAAGCTTTAAAACTTGCCATTCCAAAAGGATTTCATTTACCTATTGTATATAATTCCAGTGGATATGATTCCTTGAAAATTTTAAAACTGCTTGATGGAGTTATTGATATTTATCTGCCTGATATGAAATACGGATGTAATGAAAATGCTTATAAGTATTCTCATATAAAAGATTATTTTGATTATAATAAAATAGCAATAAAAGAAATGTTTTCCCAGGTTGGTCCACTGCAAACAGATAGCAGTGGTGTTGCAATCAGGGGATTGATTATCCGTCATCTTGTACTGCCTTATAATATTGCTGAAAGTAAAAAAATACTTGATTTTTTAAAAAATGAAGTTTCTGATAAAATGACATTGGGTATTATGGCACAGTATTTTCCAGCACACAAAGCAGTTCATAATAAGAAATTAAAGTTTAAAATTATACCTTTTGAATACAGGGAAGTTGTTGATTATGCAATATCTTTAGGGTTTAAAAATATCCTTGGACAGGAGATATAAAGTTTGGTTATACGACCAACGGAAGTACCTATGGTAAAAAAATTAGGCATATACATTCATATTCCTTTCTGCAAAAGTAAATGCTTTTATTGTGATTTTTATTCAATTGTTTCCTCTGAGAACAAAATTCAAGAATATCTCAAAGCTTTGATAAAAGAACTAAAATTTTATGCAAAACAATTAAAAGATAAATATGTAATTGATTCAATCTACATTGGAGGGGGAACTCCCAGTTTATTAAAACCATTTCAAATAGAAAATTTAATGAGAAATTTAATGGACAGTTTTAAAATTAAAAATAATTGTGAAATAAGTATTGAAGTTAACCCTGAGTCCCTGACAGAGGAGCATCTGAAAGTTTTTAAAAAATGTTTCATTAACAGGATCAGTATAGGTGTTCAGACTTTTAATAATAGAATTTTAAAGGCAATTAACCGTTTAACTGATAAAAATGAGATAATTAAAAAAATTCATCTTGTGAAAAAACATGGGTTTAATAATATTTCAATTGATTTAATATTTGGATTGCCATATCAAAGCTTTAAAGATTTTAAAAAGGATTTAAAATTATCTGCTGATTTTCAGGTAAAGCATCTTTCTTTATATGGTCTGACATTAAGTAAAAAAACAATGCTTTATGATTTATATAAAAAACAGCCGGAAATTTTTCCAGGTGATGACCAGATGGCTGAGTTTTATAAATATGCTGTTAGATTTCTTTCGCATCATAAATTAAGAAGATATGAAATTTCCAATTTTGCCGGAGGGAATTTTAAATGCCGGCATAATTTAAAATACTGGCATTATCATCCAACCTTAGGTTTGGGAGCTTCATCTGTTTCTACACTAAATAGACAACGCTGGAAGAATCCTGAAAATGTAGATAAATATATTGTTAGAATGAATACAGATAAACTAAAAATAAAAAAGGAAAAAATTAGTGATATTCAATATTATAATGAAATGATTATGCTGAAATTAAGACTGAAACAAGGGCTGTATATAAATGATTTATCTGAAAAAGAAAGAAGCCTGTTAAATTCCAAAAGAGAAACCATTAATGAATTTAAGAAATTAAATTTAATTAAAGAAAAAAATGGTTATCTTTTTTTAACTATAAAAGGTGTACTCCTTTCCAATAAAGTAATATCAGAATTAATGGTAGAAGAAAAAGGAGCAGGTCTTGATGTTTGAGCAGTTTTTTTGAAATTTTAGGCAATTTTTAATGTAATTGATTTGACTTGTGATTTTAATTGATTATAACTATATTAATTTTATAAAATGAAATTATTATACTTTAGGAACATTGGAGGAGAATAATGCGAATTTTTTTAATAACAATTATGCTGACTTATCTTATTCCAACCATACTACAGGCACAGAGGATTACAAAAGATATTGAGGCATTGTCATCAAAAATAATTAGTCAAATTAAAGGAACGGGTATTGAAAAAAAATCAGTTGCAATTCTAGAATTTCAGGCACTTACAAAGGAAGCAGAGGAAAACCAGATCAATAAACTTGTTTCAGATCTTTTAACTACAGATTTTGAAAAGAGCGGAAAATTTGTGATTATTGACAGAAAAAACCAGGGGAATATTTTAAAAGAAATAGAACTATCAATGACAGGACTTGTAGATGATAAGAAGCTCATTCAGGCTGGAAAACTTATTGCTGCTGATGTTTTTATTACAGGCAGTGTGAGTGAATTAAAAAATTCATATATTATAACAGTTAAAGCTACTGAAGTGGAAACTGCAAAGATAATCTCTTCTGCAAAGAAAGAGGTTATTAAGAAAGACATGAATAATTATTCTACTGTATTATTTACTGAAAGAAAATACCCCATAACTGCTGCATTCCGTTCAGCTTTAATACCAGGATGGGGGCTGTTTTATAATGAAAGACCTACAAGAGGAACAATATATCTTACAGCTTCTATTGCGTTTTTAAGTACCGCAGTTATTTTGCATTCAAAAGGTGATGGTTATTATGATGATTATAAAGATTATGCATCATGGGATATAGAGGATGTTGAGAATAACAGGGAATTAGCAGTTGATTATTATGATAAAGCTCATGACTATCATAAATTTGGAAATATTGCTCTTTATTCATTTATAGGAGTATGGGTTATCAATGTTGTTGATGCATATTTTACAGCTCGTTCAATTAACAAAAGTGTTGAAAAAGCAAATAAAGAATTAACAGAAACCGCATGTATTAATATTAATACTTATTATGCAAGGAATAGTATTAAGTGCGGATTATCCATAAGATATTAAAGGAGGATACACAGAATGAAAATGAATAGATTATTAATTTTATTACTAATGGTTATTTTTTTAAGTGGTTCATGCACTTTATATAAAGATTTAGATGATATTGAACATGTAAATCCTTATGACCCGGAAACAGAGAACAGTACTCCTGTTTCAGCCTATGATTATAATATTATAAAATATATAAATATCGATGAAATAGAATTAGAATGGCAGACAAGTATTGATAATGATTTTGCCTATTACCAGATAGAACTTTCAATAGACCCTGGTTTTAATAATATTATTCTTAATGCTAAAATATATTCTAAGGAGCAAACTTCTTATAGTATACATAGAGATGGAAATACAGCTTTAAATCCTAAAACTGTTTATTATTTACGCTTTACAGTAAGTGATAAAGGCGGACTAAATAAAAGTACAGAATTAAAAATAAGGACACTTCCAATAGTTAGTGATTTCATACCAGTATATCACCCGGCATTATCCAGTGGAGATTTTCAGATATTAGATTACACTTATGACAGCACCTCTGAAAGACATTTTATTGCTGCAAAAGTAGGTGATGATTACAATATATATATGATAAATAATTCAGAAACACCTCTGCAATTAGCTTCAGGGGCTGCAAATCTTATTTATTCAACCAGTCAAACAAATATAACAGGGTTAAATTCTAATAAATTTAAGCCTACAAGCGTTGAAGTTGTTGATAATAATCTATTTCTTTATGCACAGCAGACAGGATTATGGAAATCATCTGATATTTCGTCACTTGTGCCTGTTTCTGAGGTAACTCCATCATCAATTACTAATTCAATAACAAACAAACCTTCTATGCTGGATAGTGGCGCTGGTAGTTTTGTGCGTAAAATTGATGACAATTCTATACTTTATATTACAGGATTATTTAACTTCGGTTATTATCCATCTCCTTATACAAGTTTTAATGGACTTATGGACGGTTTTGGCCCTGCTGCAGAGCATCAATTAACAATGTCAGCTTATGATATTACAAAGACTCCTGATGATCAGTATGTAATTTGTACGGGAGCTGTTGGCTTTGGTAAATTTAGACTTACTTCTTATTCTTATCCGGTTGGTGGATGGCAAAAAATATGGGTAAAAAATTTAGGAATAGGAACAGATAACGGTCAGTTCCTGATGGCAGGAAATGTTGCTGTTGATAATCAAGGGTTTATATGGATAAGTGATATTTTAAAAAATCAAGTCCAAATATTTGATTCTAATGGTACATTTGTCTCGTTAATTAGTGAAGGAGTAATTGGCGGCAAGCGAGTCAAAGGAGTAAGAAAAATAAATTGTTCAGGTGAAAAAATTGCTGTTTTTTATAATAATGTGATTGAATTTTATCAAACCCAATAAATAAATTATATATATATCGGATAGGTTGGTCAATGTCAGTGAAATAAGAAAGTT
>CBDVEP010000107.1:0-10646 GCA_965373035.1 uncultured bacterium | reverse complement strand
ATATCTTTCTACTTACATAGAGCGGGATGTCCAAACATTTTATAAATTAGAAAAAGGGATAATCATTTCTTCTGTTGAAAAAAAGTTTTCATTATCAAAAAATAATTATACTTGTAATTTGAATGAATTTTTAAATGATTTATGATCTGAAATGATTAGTTTCAATGATGTTGAGAACATAATACCTAAAGTCACGCACTGTTCTTTAGTATTTTAATTAAATTATTTAACGCAGCTTTTGTATGCTGATTTTTTTATCAGGACCAGATCTGCCAATCCTGACTTTGGAATATATTTCTGAGATAACAATTGCCTTGTTTAAATAATAAATGGTTACATCAGGGTATAGAGTTTCATTTACCATCAGTTCAGGTGCATCATTTATAATCATTTCATCTTCATTAATGCTTTTTTCTTCATTTCGCAGTCTTTTTAATTGATTTGTTAGAATGATTTTCTTTTGTAAAGATCCAATATAGATTTGTTTCATTTCATCATTGAATTTAGTGATATCTTTTTCTTGTTTAAGTAATTTACCAATAACTGTTTCTACTTTATTAAGATGAAATCCTGATTGTATTTTTTTTTGTTTTATTTGCCTTATACGTTCTTTAATTCTAAAATTAAATCCTAAAAACAGGGTTGTTTTAACACCTGATTTTGAGCCAATAACATTAGCAACAATTTTTCTGCCCCCGTAAATCTCTCCTCCCATTATATATCCTTTAGTTCCAGTAACTATTATTGTATCATTAGATTTAATGGAACTGTTAACAATTTCACGGTCAACAATTATATTTTGCTCACATTCAATTATGCCATTTTCAATAAATTTTACTGATATATCCCCTTTACAAATGAGTTTACCTTTATTCTTACCAAAAAAACCATTTTTAATGGTAATATTCCCTTCACTCTGTATAAAAGCACTTCCAACACTGCCAAATACAACAATATCTCCAGTTGCATTAATGGAAAATTCATCCTGAACACTGCCCTGTACAATAACATCACCACTGAATTTTATATTACCCACTGACAGATCTACATCTTCGTCAACATTAAATACAGGAAGTACATGAAGCCCCATAACATCTTTTTTAAAATGCCCATCTATTTCAGAATAAAATTCTATTTTATCCTCATATTCTTTTGCCGCAACATTTTTACCTGTTTCTACAATTAATTCACTGCCAGTCTGTGCTTCAATTACTTTTCCTGTTACTGTTTGACCATCTTTTTCACTTCTTGTATATTTATGTAAAACAGCAATAAGTTGGTCTTTTTTAACTGGTGTAAAGGAATCTTTTTCTTTATAATCAATCCTGTCATATTCTTTTTTCTTAAACTGCTTTCCTGTTGCAAGCTTTATCTTGTATTCTATGTATGCATCTTTTCCATGGGCAGGTGGTATTCCTTCTGCAATTTTTAAACTAACAGTTTCATGAGAGGATTCTGCTTCTGCAATTTTTTCTAAAATTTTTTTTTCATTAATAAAAGATATTATATTTATTTTTTTTAATTCTTTCCATATATCTTCTACTTTAATCGGGGCAGATCCTCCGACAGAGGGAGTTATTATCAGTTCAGCGGTCATTTCATTATCCAATAGTTTTATAGAAAAACTTCCCTGTTTATACATCTGACACCATAAGGTGTAATTATCAAAAATCAGCATACCGCCAATTTCTGTAGTATAGATTTGTTTAATAGGGTCAAACTTTATATTCCGCTTAATTCGTACATTTATATCATTTCCTCTTTCATTTGGAATTTTTTTACCTGTTACAGTCATTCCATCTTTTCCATCTTCTGGATTTAATTTGTGTGCAGCAATCTGCCCGCGTGATACAATACCAACAATAACCTTATTTTTTTCTATATAATCCTGTATGTATTTTTTTTCAGCTTCAGGAGTATCAAATTCAACTTTATTATCTTTTGCAGCTTTTAGTATATATTTTTCCACTAAATCAGGTCGATTTTTTATTTTAAAAGCAAGATGTGCGTCTTCACCTTTTTTCGGAAATTCTCCTTTGGCAATCATGTGTCCATTTATTTCTGTCATTTCTTTTAAAAGATTATTAATCTGAGGAATATTTATATCAATTAATCCAAAATTAATATCATTTCTTTTAATAAAATCAATTATTTGATTTTTTTCAACAACAGCCCCAGTTCCTTCAGCTATAATGTTTAAATAAGCTTCCATTTCATTATCTGATATTTCAATTTCCAGTTTGACTTTTATTTCTTTTTTTGGCACTTCTTGAGTAATTTCCTGTGGTTTTTCTGCTTGTTGCTGGCTGATGAAAACATTCACAATTTGATGAAGGTTTTCAGCTTCATTTATTTTTCCAGTAATAAGGTTTTTATCAGCTATGGTATCAAGCCTTAAATTTTTTATCTTCTCCCAGATATCATCTGTTTTTACCGAAGGAGCGCCTCCTACTGAAGGAATGATAGATAAGTTAATTGAATTACCATGTGATTCTATTTTAAAATTTCCTTGTTTATAATGTTTACACCATAAAGAATTATTTTCAAAAATTAATAAGCCGTCTATCTCAGACATATACATTCCTGTTTTTTGCTCAAATTTAATATTTCTTTTGATTTCTATATTCAGGTCATCTCCTGCTGAACCTGGTATTGGTTTTCCCATAACAGTTATACCATCTTCTCCTTTTTGTTGTTCTGAATTATATGCAATGACCTGTCGCCGATGGATAGTATTTATAATGAGTTTGTTTTTTTCTGAATAATTTTTAAGATATTCTCCTTCCTCTTGTGGATTTTTAAATGTAATGTTATTACTATGTGCTTTTTTTAATATATAATTTTTAGCCAGACTGTTATTATTTTCGATTTTAAAAATCAGTTGGGCATTTTTTCCCTTACCTGATGCTTTGCCTTCAGCAATAAAATAATCCTTGATTTCTTTTTTTTCTTTTAAGAGATTGTTTATTCTGGAAATATTTTCTTCTAATAAACCGTATTTAATTCCTTGTTTTTTAATGAATTCCATAATCTGATCAGGATTAATGTGATGATTTTCTCCAGAAGCAGTAATATTAAGGTATGCTTTTAATTCATCTTTGGAAACTGCAAGTTCTAATTGAATTTTAGCTGATAATTTTCTGCTTGCTAATGTATCTTTTTTTTCTGCTGTCTTTGTTTCAGCAGAAAGAGTTTTTTGAGGATAAGTTTTTAATTTTTGATCAATCTTTATATGTTCATTATCTATAGTTAATTCTTTTTCAATTTTTCGGAGATTTATAAGCTCTTCAGTATTTATTTTTGCTTTGTCTTTTAATCTTTTTAATTCATCTAAGGCAGGTTCTTCTTTAATATCCATTTGATCTGTTTTAATATCATCCAGTATATTTTTTAAATTATCTAATGAAGAATCTTTTTCCATATTGTTTTTTTTTATTATGGATGTAAATTTTAATTATCCATTTTTTATATTAGAGTTGTAACTATAATTATTTACAATGAAGATACCATAATCAATTTGTTTTTCAATTATTTTTTTAATATAGGGATAGGTCAAATATAGATTATTGAACATGTGTCTATATTTACCTATTTAATTGACATTATAAAAATAATTAATATGATTTAGACTAATAAATAAGGAGGGGCAATATGATAGAAGTTGATTTTCATGTTCATACACTTGCAAGTGGTTGTGGTTTACATACTATTTTAGAGATGTTAGAAGAAGCAAAGAAAAAAGGAATGAAAGGAGTAGCTATTACAGACCATGGAACTGAAGTTGGCGGCAGGGTAAATAGTGTTTTCTGGGAACGTCTTAATGAGCCTGTAGATGGGATAGTCTTTTTAAAAGGTCTTGAAAGCAACCTGAAACAAAAAAAAGGTGAAATTGATTTTCCTGTTCAATTTTTACAATTTGCAGATATTGTTTTACTGGGAATTCATGGTAATATAAAGAAAGGATTAGGGAAAAAAATTTATACTGAAATGCTTATTGCTGCTATACAAAAAAATCCTTATGTAGATATTATTACTCATCCCAATGACCCTACTTATGAAGCGGACTATATGATTTTAGCAGAAACTGCCAGAGACTATGGCATAGCACTGGAGTTTAATAATTCAAAGTTATTGCTAAATAGAGTCAGTCAGAAATCAACAGAAAATATGATAAAAGCTTGTTTGAAAACAGGCTGTAAAATTATTTTATGCAGTGATGCTCATGCTTTAAAAGAACTGGGACGGGATGATTTCCTTCAGCCTGTATTGAAAAAGTTAAATGTACCGGATGAGTTGATTATCAATAGCAGTGTAAAAAAAGCTTTTGGATTTATTGAAGAAAGAAAAAAAATTAAAAAGCAGTTTATTAAAAAAATCAGTTGATGTTTTGTAATAATTTAGATTTTCTAAAAAAAATAATATATACAAATTATGGTGCAATTTATTGCTAATGATGAAGGAATTAATTCTTTAGAGGCTTAAGCCTCGGCTGCATTAAAATTATATTAAGAGAGTATAACTAACCGATTATAAAATTTTAACTGTAATTTCTCGAATTGCTTCCATAATGATTTCAGATAAAGTGGGATGTGCAAAAGGTATGCAGGATATATCTTTGAGGTGTAAATTTCCTTTTTTTATGATCAACAGTTCGTGAATAAGTTCAGTTGCTTCTTCACCAACTATATGTGCTCCTGATATTTTTTTAGTATCTGGTTCATATAAAATTTTTACATGACCTTCCCGTTTTTCCATAGCAGTGGCTTTTCCACTGCCAGCATAGGGATGGGTAATTTTTTTATAAGGTATATTTTTCTTTTTAAGGCTTTCTTCTGTATGTCCAAAACTGGCTATTTGTGGGTTGCAATATATAGCATTTGGAACAGTCATAAGGTCTAATTTTTGAGGATTATTCCCTGCCATATATTTTACAGCAATGATACCTTCTTTTGATGCTACATGAGCCAGTTGTGGAGTATTCACAATATCTCCGATAGCAAAGATATTTGGATTTTTTGTCTGATAAACATCATTAACTGGAATAAATTTTTTTTCTGTTTTAATACCTATTGTTTCCAATCCGATATTGTCAGTATTAGGAATACGACCGGCAGCTATTAAAATTTTACTGGTTTTTATTTCTTCCTGTACTCCATTATTTTCAAGTGTAACTGAAAGTGACGAAGAAGTTTTTTCCATTTTAATGGCTTTTGTTGAAGTTAAGATTTTAATGCCTTGTTTTGATAAAGCATTATGAAGGACCTGAACTGTTTCAGCATCTTCTAAAGGAAGAATTCTGTTCAGGATTTCTATAAGAGTAATTTCAACATTAAAAGAATTGAAAATATATGCCATTTCAATGCCAATAGCTCCCCCTCCTATTATCAGCATTTTTTCAGGAAGATGTTTTAACATTAAAGCCCCTGTTGATGAAAGAACTGTTTTATTATCAATAGGGAAATTTGGTATTCCAGCAGGATTTGATCCTGCAGCAATCAGGATATGCTTAGCTGTTATTTTATTTCCATTTTCAAGGCTTACATGATGGTCGCCTGAAATTTTAGCTGTGCTATGTTTTAAATCAACACCATATTTTTTAAATAAAAAATCAATACCTTTGGATAAAATAGTAACAGCTTTTCTGGACTTAAGATAAATTTTTTCATAGGAGAAATTTGTAAGGTCAATTCCTATTCCCATTTTTTTTATTTCAGGTATAGTACTGAACAGTTCAGCCTGATGGATAAGGGATTTAGAAGGAATACATCCTGCATTTAAGCATACTCCACCAAGTCTGTCTTTTTCAATAACAATGGTTTTCATTCCCAACTTTGCAGAATGTATAGCAGATACATATCCTCCAGGACCTGAACCTATAACAATTAAATCATAATTAAAAGACATAATAAAGTTATCCTTTTTGTTTTGTAATGGGCAAGTTATGACCTCTTTTAAACAATAAAGTAGGGGAGACTAAAAGTCTCCCCTACAGTTGTGATTACATAAAAGGTGATAACACATTACTTTATTTTTTAAAATTATATTAAAACAAAATTAAAAAGCAATAATTTTTAAGGTTTATAAAAGTATTGACAGAGAAAATAAATATAGTTTATTATTGTAAGTGTTAAAAAGGAAAGTTAAAAAATCATTATTAATGAACATAGTTATAATTATATTAGTATTGTGGACCTTATTATATTTGTTTAATGAAACACCATTATTTTATAAAGAACCGCAGGATTATAAAATACCTGAAAAATCATCTTTTTTATCAAAAGAAGCTGCACCGATTTTTATTACGCATCCTAAAAAAGATACAGTAATCTTATTTTTACATGGATATAAAGGTACACCTTATAATGTTAAAAAAATAGCTCGATTTTTTGCAAAGAAGTATAATATTATCATGCCTCTTTATCCTGGTCATGGCACGACAATTGATGATTTTCAAAAGACTTATTTCAGCCAATGGTATAATTATGTCAGGTCACTTTATATTAAGTATAGAAAAAAATATAAGCGTATTTATATTTGCGGTATTTCAATGGGTGGTGTGATTTGCTTAAAACTTGCTGAAGAATTTAATAGTAAAGAAAAAGGTATGCCTGATGGGGTTATTACTGTTGCATCTCCTGTTTTTTTTAATAAAGTAATAGGTGAGGGAGTTTTATATGACTGGCGTCTTTATTTTTCAAGAATAGCTTCATGGTTTGTTTCAAGTTTAAAAGAACATAAAAAAGAAGTGGATGAAGATGGGGCAGAGAAATGGCTTGGTTATGAAGGACAGAATTTTTTAAAGCAGGTTCATAGTTTTAAAATGGGTATGTATTACGTAAGAAAAAATTTATCAAAAATAAAAGCCCCTTTACTTCTGATGCATTCCAGAGGTGATAAAACCGCACCATTTGAAAATCTTTTTTATATTGCCAGATGTGTTTCCTCTGATGATGTGCACATTAGAATGTTTGATTTAAGGCAATGGGATCATAAACGGCATTTATTAAGTTTGTATCATTCAACTATAAATAAGGTACAGTCAGAGATAAATTTTTTTATTAGTAGATAAGCTAATAAATATAAATGTATTTTAAAAAATCATTAAAAAAGGAGGTTATTATGAGTTTTAAAAATTTATTAACTATGTTTTTAGTATTATCTGTAATGATGTTTACCAGTAATTTGCAGGCAACTCCTGTTATTCATGGCAGTACAGGATTTGTTACTATGCCTGGAACTGGAACAGTTGCCCCGGGAACTCTTTATCTTGGTGGACATTTTATTGCTAATGAACCTTGTATTCCTATAAGTGTAGGCTTGGGACTTGCTGATAGCTGGGAACTCTCAGGTGCTTTTGAGATAGAGGATGACTGTGTGGCTGACCCATTTCTTGATGTTTCAACAAAATACAGATATTATGAGGGTTCTGAGCTTCATTCTGCATTTGGGGTAAGTGCTAATCTTGCTTTTGAAGAAACAGGTGGTGAGGATAGTGTAAAGTTTTCTATTTATAATGTTATTGGAAGATATGCTTTTGGCGGTGCTTTTGCTGTTGGTTTTGGCTATACTTTTGGAAATGATGACAACATCAATTACTGGATGGGATATTCCCTGGAAATATTAAGCAGGACATTATACTTAGAAACAGACCTTTCCAATTTCCCATGGCGTTTTTGGTGGGGTGATCCTGCTGAATATCAAAACTTTTCCCGAGGTATAGGTAGCATTGCCTTAAGATTGAAACTTGCAAAAATTCTTACTCTTGATTTTGGAGTATTGGATGCTATGGATGCAAACAGGGTTGCTTATATAGGCGGCAACTTTAAATTTTCCATTTAAATAAAAAAAAAGGGACGGTTCTAATTTTTTTTGCTTCTTAAAGGAATGGTTAAAGCAAAGAATGGGGACGGTTCTGATACTTTTTTGCTTCTTAAAAAACATGCAACAACTCTAATGATTAAAGTGAAACAAATTAAAAGAATCAGAACCGTCCCCATTCTTTTCAGATAAAAGGTATGTGGGAAATAAAAAAACAGCTTGACCCTTATCTGATACTGAGTTCAGGGGTTATGTTTTAATAATTTAAAATTGTTTTAAGCAGTCCGGCAGTGGAGCAGTCATGTTTTCCTACCTGTCCGCTTTCCAGTTCAGGTATAATAACTTTAGCCAGTACCTTTCCAAGTTCTACACCCATCTGGTCAAAACTGTTGATTTTCCATATTATACCTTGAGTAAAAATTTTGTGTTCATACATAGCTATCAGGGAACCCAAGGATTTTGGGGTTAATTTATCAATTAAGATACTGTTAGTGGGTTTATTCCCTTTAAAAATTTTAAAAGGAGTTAATTTTTTTATTTTTTCATCATCAAGTCCTGACTGTTTTAAATTGTGGATTACACTGTTTTCATCCAACCCAAAAGCAAGTGCTTCTGTCTGAGCCAAAAAATTTGCCATCAATTGTATGTGATGGCTGCCAGTTGGGTTTAAGTTTTTAATAAAGCAGATAAAATCAGAAGGGATCATTTTCGTGCCCTGGTGAATTAATTGAAAAAAAGCATGCTGTCCATTGGTTCCTGGCTCACCCCAGATAATTGGACCGGTCTGGTAATTAATACGATTTCCCTGTCTGTCTATTGTTTTTCCATTGCTTTCCATGTCGCCCTGCTGAAGATAAGAGGGAAGTTTATTAAGATACTGGTTATAAGGAAGGATCGCAAGAGTTTCTGCTTCAAAGAAATTATTATACCATATCCCCAGAAGTGCTAAAATTACAGGAAGATTTTCTTTATAAGGTTTATTAATAAAATGTTGGTCCATTAAATGCGCACCTTGCAGAAGTTCAGAAAATTTGTCAAACCCAATATAAATTGCAATGGAAAGTCCAATGGCAGACCAGAGAGAATAACGGCCCCCAACAAAATTCCAGAATTCAAACATGTTTTCAGGGTCAATGCCAAATTCCTTCACTCCTTTTTCATTGGTGGATAATGCAGCAAAATGATTCTTCACTGCTTTTTCTCCAAGTGCATCAAGGAGCCATTTTCTTGATGTCTGAGCATTGGTCATGGTTTCAAGTGTAGTAAAGGTTTTGGAAGCAATAAGAAATAATGTTGTCTCTGGATTTATCTTTTTTAATGTTTCAGCAATATCATTACTATCAACATTTGAGACAAAACAAATCTCTGGGCCATCTGCATAATACTTTAATGCTTCACATACCATTTTTGGACCAAGGTCACTGCCTCCAATACCGATATTAACAACTGTTTCAATTTTTTTACCTGTTGCTCCTTTCCATGAACCATCTCTTACAGCACCTGAAAAGTTTTTCATTTTATTAAGAACAGTATTAATTTGCGGCATGACATCTTTTCCATCAACAAGGATTTCTGTATTATTTTTGTTTCTTAATGCTATATGAAGGACACCTCTGTTTTCTGTGAAATTGATTTTTTCACCCTGGAACATTTTTTGTGCATATTCAGACACTCCTGATTTCAGAGCAAGGTCTATTAATAAGTCCATGGTTTCTTCAGTAATAATATTTTTAGAATAATCCAGTAAAATTGATAGATCTTTTATTGAAAATTTTTCAAACCGTTTGTTGTCTTTAAATAATTTTTTTAGATGAACTGTTTTCATTTTTTTGTAATGGTTTTGCAGTTTCTTCCATTGTTTTGTTTTTGTTAAAGGTACTGTGTTTTTCATTTTTTTTCTCCTTATCTGTATCCGGGGTCAGACCTTTAAACTTTAAAGGTCTGACCCCATTGACTCATTATTTCAACAGCTTTGCCTTTTAAAAAGATATCTGTAATTACATTTGTATAATTTGATTCATCAGTATTAATTTCAATAATTTGTGCTCCTTTTTGTTTTGCAGTAAAAGGCAGCATGGAAGCAGGCTGAATTTCACCAGTTGTGCCAATAATTATTAACAGGTCACATTCCTCTGCTTCCTGAAATGATTTTTTTAAAGCAAATTGTGGTATCCCTTCACCAAAAAAAATAAAATCAGGTTTCAGGATATAATTGCATTTTTTACATCGTGGTGGTATTGTTTTTAAAATTGAATCTGTCACAGGATAACGGGATGAACAGTTTCTGCAGAAAAGAATTTTTGAATTGCCATGAAATTCAAAAACAGTTTTACTCCCTGCTTCCTGATGTAAATTATCGATATTTTGGGTAATGACTGCTTTTAACAATCCTTGTTTTTCCATTTTTGCTAATGCAAGATGTGCTTTATTAGGTTTTGCCTTGTTGAAAAAGCTGTAAAACATTTCACTGATTGCTTTCCAACTTTTTTCAGGGTGCTGGTCAAAATAATCTATATTTAATAAAACAGGGTCATATTTATTCCAGATGCCATTTTCACCGCGAAAAGGAGGAATGCCGCTTTCAACAGAAATTCCAGCTCCAGTAAATGCAACACAGTGCTTTGAGTTTAAAATTAATTCAACAGCTTTTTTTATCATATTATCATATAATTAAAGGGAAAACTAAAACGTTTGACCTTAATTATATACAGAATTTTTAAATTGTCTAATAAATTTTTTATTTTATAGTATTAGGGTATCTTCTCAAAAAATCATGGTGGTGTCATTGCGAGCGAAACGAAGTGGAGCGAAGCAATCTCATAATTGAG
>CBDVEP010000106.1:0-10973 GCA_965373035.1 uncultured bacterium | reverse complement strand
ATATCTTCGAATCTTTTATTCATAGATTTTTGCATATCTTCGAATCTTTTATTCATAGATTTTTGCATATCTTCGAATCTTTTATTCATATCCTCGAATCTTCTATCCATATATCTTTGCATATCTTCGAATCTTTTATTCATATCCTCAAATCTTCTATCAATAGATTTAAAGCCTTCTTTTACAGTAACCTCTATTTCTCTTAGTTTCAGCATAATTTCACTTGATCTTTTTTCTGCTTCTTTTTTACCCTCAAAACTATCAGTAATATCAGTAACAATAGAAACAAAATGTTTAACTGCTTTCCTGTCTTTCTTCTCTATTGCATCTATTAGTTCATCTTCAAGAATTTCTGCTACTGCACTCATATTATTCACCTCAAATTAAAAATTATATAATATATTTAAGTTAATTAATTCATTTTATTTGTCAATAAAAAGTTACTTGAGTTTTAAAATACAAAACTTAAATCAAAAAAGTTTAAAAACTGATTTGCTTTATTACTCTTTGGAGACATGCTGTAATTGATTTTTATTCTATTTAAATTGATTCCCAATCCTGCTCTTAAATTTCTTAAATAATCTACATCCTGAGTTCCTGCCCCAATTCTTATTTTATAACCTGCTTTTACATTAATAATTTTTTTAAATTTATATATAGTTCCCAGGCAAAGATAATCTGCTTTATTTTTTTCTGCAATAATTAAATCTAATATAAAAAATAAATTCCGTTTTTCTTTAAACTTGTTTAAAAAAATATTATCTGAAAATGTAACACCCAAACGTATAATCCCGGGATAATTATACTCATTGTCTAAAAAACCCTTAAGGACTTTTCCTATGTTTTGATATGAAAAACCAATTTTTAAGTCTTTTATAATATGAGAACCATATAAAATTCCTACATCACCAGCAATGCCATAAGAATTATATGTCCATAAAGCCTGCTCAATATATTTTAAATTAACCCCTGCATATAAATCCCCATTTAAAATTTTTAATAATTTTCGACTATAATTAATCCCTATTAAATAATCATAAAACCCTATTTCATCCTCTATTGGTTCTGCTTTTTCATTAAAACCTTTTATTTTATCTAAGGGATATAATCCTTTTAAAACAATTCCAAATGTTCCTAAACTCTGAAAGCCTTTTACAAGACTTACATAACTGCAAGCCAGTGATTCAGGTCCAAAATATTGAGATAATGTAACATCAAATGCTTTATTATAAAACGTTGAAGCAGGATTAATAAGCAAAGCTGAAGCACCTTCAATATAAGAAGCACCTCCTGATCCTAATCCAAAAGATAGGGCTGTATCATCTATTCTTAAAAATGAACCATTCACAGTTTGCACAAAAAACAATATAAAAAAAATCCAATATTTTTTCATCTTATTATAAGAATCTTGCCTCCCTTTCCTAAATTTCTATTTTCATCAAGAACATAATAAATATAAACTCCTGGATCTACTCTTTTTTCTGCAAGGTCATCAATATCCCAGATTAAATACCCATATCCTTCATCCTGTTTTAATTCTTTTATCAGGCTTTCACTTACATCATAAATCTTTATTGTTGATTTCTTTGTTAAATTCTTAAATATTATATAATCAACACTACTCTTGCCTTCAATCCATGGGTTAGGATATGCAATTACATTATTTAAATTTTGTCTTGAAATATCATCAGGCAAAATTGAAATATAATTTTTATATTCATCTGCCAGTCTATCCGCCACAGGTTTAAAAGAAGTGCGATTCATATGTATTAAACCCATTGACTGAACCTTTGTAAATGGAGAATACCAATTAAAAGCAGTCCACCATACACATCCTATTAAAAACCCATCAGGATTAAGGGATCCATTATCTTTTCTAACAGCAACTTCTTTAAAAGCTTTAAAGGTATCTACAAATACCTGCTCTTGTTCAGCTACTTTACTATCATCTGGATTAGACCAATAACCATATTCAGTAACTAAAATAGGTTTATCAGGAAAATTAGAATGTAATTCCTGAAGAGCATTTTTTGTCGGGTAGTAATAATTTCCTCTTCCTTCATTTGTATAAAATATACCATAGTACATATTCACACCAACAACATCACAGGCATTATGTGTGCTATCTGAAACATCAGAGCCAGTAGCAGCCTGAAGTACAAACCTTGAACCATCAATCTCATAAGCATCATCATATAAATCCTGAATAAAATTCTGCCGCTCTGACTGGTGACTGCCTTCATTTAAAGTGCCCCAGAACCATATAGAAGGACTGTTATAATGAGAATAAATCATTTCACGCCACATCTGTTTTGCAATCCTTCTTTCATTTCTCTGTTTATTATAGGCATTTCCATCAAACCAGCAAACCGGGATTTCACAATAAGTAACAAGTCCTATTCTGTCTGTATATTTATACGTTATTGGATGATTAGGATAATGACCTGTTCGTAAAAATGTACAATTTAAACCGTTTTTTATAATATACAAATCATTATAAATACTATCTGTTGATAAAGCAGCTCCTACATCCGGATGATCCTCATGCCTTGCAGTGCCGGCAAGAAAAGGACTTGTATCTTCATTTGCCTGAATGCGGTTATTTATAATCTTTAATGTACGCAGACCAAACTGTGAATAAGTACGGTCAACCATAACTCCATTTGTATATAAAGTTATCCTTGCTATATAAAGAGAAGGGCTGGCAGGCAGCCAGTATTCAGGAGAAGGTATAGTTAAATTCTCTTTATGATGATTTATTTCATTACTTTTTATAGTAAAACTAAAATCCTTTTGAACAACAGCAGAACCAAATAATAAACTTTCATCCATAACAGTTTTTTTAATGTTAGCTCCTGAAAAATTAGCTTTAAATATCTCCAGTTTGCTGGAAGTCAAAATATCTTTTGTTTTATAATTCTGAAAAATCATATTAACATCAATATTACCTGAATTATTAAGAGTCTTTATATCTGCTCTGACTGTATGTATTTTATTCTGAGCCGCAATATAAACATCTCTTAAAATTCCGGTATAATTAAACCAGTCACATACAGTATAAGGAATAAGGGTATTATTTGAGGCAATACTACTTCCCCTGAGGATATTATCAACCCGTACTGCCAATACATTTGTACCTGGATAATTCAGCTCCTCAGTAATATTAAAAACAAAAGAAGTATATCCTCCTTCATGATAACCAAGATAATTTTCATTTAACCATACATCAGCAATATAATTCACACCTAAAAAAATCAAAGTAATGTACTTCTTATCCTGCCAATTAGAGTTTATTGTAAATTTTTTTCTATACCATACACCATCCTCATAGCTATCAGGACCTGAAGAGGCTTCATAACCACACATATTATTTTCAACTTTTGGTACACTTATTATCTGCCAGCCAGAATCAGGATAAACAATCCTGTGTCTTCCACCAGCATTATTTGTTATATTATATATTCCTGTGCTATCTCTTTTAGCTATGGAATGGTCATGATTCATAGGTGATACTCTTTCCTTTTTCCACCCTGTATATAGATTAATAATATCTCTTGAACCCTGTTTCTGGAAATCAGGATATGGTATAGGTATATTATTCTGCATTGGTACAGAATATCCATTAATGTTTGTAAGTTTTAATGTAGGTTTTAAGCTCTGAGCTAATCCGCTTTTTAAACTAAATAAGCATAAACCAATTATTAAATATTTTAAAATCTTTTTTTTATCAAACATTCCAAAAACTCCATATTATAAAAATAAAAATCAGTCACTAAATTAATAAATATAATAATTAGCCACAAAGGCACAAAGGAGAAATATAATAATTAGCCACGAATTAACACGAATAATCACGAATTAAATATAAAATAATTAAAATTAACATTTATTCATGGCTAATTTTTTCTTCTTTTCTCCTTCCTTTATATATAAATTTTTTCTTTTTCGTGTAAATTCGTGTTAATTCGTGGCTAATCTTTCCTTCTCCTTCCTTTATATATAAATTTTTTATAAAAAATAATTAACTGAAAAATAATGTGTTGTGCCTATAGTATATTGACTTACAGCACAGGTATAGTCAATACGAAATCTTCTTATATAATAACTCAATCCAAAAGAATAATAGAAATCAACATACCAGCCGCTTCTAAAGACTATTTCTTCAAAAGGAGAATATTCTGCACCAACACTCATTTCATTCTCTTTATTAATATTTCGATAGTCAAAAAGCAGCTCAATCTCCTGTATAGGTTTAATAAATATTCCTGCATTCATAACACTATCTCTATCTTTGTCATCTTTTAAAAAAGTGTTTATATTTAATATGCTAAATCCTATCCCGAAACTAATAAATTTTTTTATAATTCCAAAATCTATATCAATTTCTGATTTATTTAATTTTACCACATCACTATTAAGGTATTCCCTGAAATACTTTCCATTTATTCCACAACATATTCCCAGTATTTCTTTGGAAAAAACTACATAATAAATATCATCTTTATATTCAAATTCTAATGCATTTTCATAATTTATACGCTGCCATACAGCTCCTATGCCTCCTTGATTAAAAAAAGGATAATATAAACCAATAAATGTATTTTCAAATCCTGCCTGGTAAAGATTAAAAAAATCACCTATAAACTGTACACTGTTTAATTGACTTATACCAGCAGGATTAACTATGAAAGTACTTAAATCAAAAGCAGAAGCAGTGACAGCCCCGCCTGTGCCAGCTATTTTTGCTGTCTGCATGAACACCTTATCCAGTCCATATAATTGAAAACTATAAAACAAAATCCAAATAATAATTAATTTTCTCAACACCTATCTCCATATCTTAAAAAATTTATATATATCTCTTGCTTGAGAGGATATTTTATATTTTACATGCAAAATATAGACTCCTGATTTAAAAAGCTGGCTATTTTCATCTTTTCCATCCCAGTTAATCTCACATAAATCATTTCCATGGGGAGGTAAAAGGGTGCTGTCTAATATTTTATTAATTCCTCTGCCATCTAATCGTAAAACTTTAATTGTAATGTGACATTTCATAGGAACCGAAAATGAAATAATACTTATTTCCTGTTCTGGATTAAATGGATTTGGCTCAAACTTAATATTAAGACTTTCTAAATTACTCTGGGATTGAGTAAATAAATTTCGATAACTTGAAAAATCTTCACACTGTTTTTCAAAAGAAGCACCTATTAAATCAAAAACATCTGGATCAGGTGAAATATTATCCCGCCATAAACTATCACCACCAATACCATGCCATTCTAAGGGGTTACCATCGCCTAAAGGCTGTATTTCTCTTGACATATTATTTTCATGAAATCCTGCTCCAGCAATAAAACTCCATTTTTTTTCTGATGAATCACCAACTATATTTTTTGGTATGGTTATCTCCCATTCTTTTGAGCCTATTGGCTGACAAACAATATCATACAATGTACCATTACAGTCCCACATCCTGCTTTTTGAATTTTCAAAAGTGTGATAAGTGATATTATCATAGCTCAAATCATCAAAATAATATGATCCAGGGTTCCACTCATAAATTTCTATATCTTTTATACATGTTAAATCAACTGTTTTATAATTGGATAAAGGTATAGATATTAATGTCCAGTTATTTGAAACAGATGAAGCACTACTCCAATGTTTTTCCTGTTCCCCAGTAATATCTTTAAGGTTTAATTCAAGTGTATTATTCCCAACTGTATCATAAACCCATATATTAAAATTTGAAGCCTTACTTAGATCTACAGAAGAGAGCCCATTTTCAGGTGGAATAATTATTGTTCCACCACCAGCAGCACAGATAGAGTTAAATGAATAAAAACCAGAATGAACTACTTCTGTTGATATTTTAGATGAATCAGCATTCCATGTCCACCAAAATTTTTGTTTTAACTCAGAAAAAATAGTATAATCACATCTTATTTTAGTACTTCGCAATTCAGCAGCACACCCTAATGCAGAATCCATACTATTTCCTTCTATTAAATCATATCCCCCTTTTTCAGGTGTGCCTGTATCAATTCCTAACACAACAGCACTGCGATAAATATTATTTAAGGCATTATAACATTTTATATATACATAAACATTATTATTATCATGGCATACCCGAAATTGTTCAATATCTGCTGAATCATCTTCAAAATCTGTATTATAAGGATATTGATAATCTCCATCTCCTACATCATCTTTATAAGCATCATACCAGATATATTCATTACTGTCATAAATTTCTGAATTTCTACTTAAAGGCAAACTTCCTGTCCAATCATTATTAATACCATCTATAGTAATTGTTTTATATCCCAGTTTGCTAAAATCTACAGTTACAATAGAATTCTGAATATCAACATATTGAGATCCTGCTGCTAAAAATCTAATGTTCAGTAATATAAATAAAACAATTATTCCTTTCCTCATACACTTCCTTCATCTAGTTCATAGTTCGTAGTCTTTAGTTTATAGTTTATAGTTCATAGTTTTTAGTTTAAAAATAGCTTATGAACTATAAACTACAAACTATGAACTACAAACTATAAACTAAAACCTATACTTTAGTTTAACAATTAATTCATTATAACTTTTTATATCATTCTTATTCTCTGTATATATTAAACCTGCATTCCATTGCTTATTAAAATTAAACTGTAAATTTGCATATATTCCATTTAACTGAATGCTTCCATCATTAAATGTATCTCTTTTTAATTTCTGGACTCTATACAAAAGGAGCATATCAACTACATCTGATATAGAATGAAAATCTATAAAAATCCTGCTATCCCAATGACTGCTTGTTTCTTTAATATTTTTAAAGTCCCTGTGTTCTACTCCCATATTTAAAACAGAATATAAAGGCTGGACAACTCTATAAATAAAACCTTTTCTGTCACTATACACATTATTAAGAAAATCCTCACCCCTGTCTTCTTCCCATGTTCCATTGTCCATATGTACAGGATTATACTCCTTTTCAATAAATCTATAAAAAACACTTATCTCAGTACCCCAAATATAATTTTTTTTATATAAAGGATTTTTTAATATGCATCCACATTCATAAGCAGGATAAAATTCCAATTGTGAATAATCAAAAACAAGCCTATGTTTTCCCGCTCCATAATAATCCCAGTCTCCATTGTAAGCCTTATAATTCTGTGCATACACAGCACCCATCCCATTTAATTTCAGCCACTTAAAAAATGCAAAATTTATTTTTGATTGATAAATATTATTGTAAAAATAATAATATCCATAATCTGGTTTATCAAGCCTGTAATTTTCATGGGCATAAATTAATTTTAATTTATAATTATCAAACCATGAATATTGGAAATATAATCCTCCCCAGATAGAAGGCTGTTCTTTTATTATTCCATTATGATTATAATATTGATAAATATATCCAATATCTGATTTAAGTCGCATGTCCTGAAAAGGAATATAGTTCGTATTTTCTGAATGAAATCCAATAAAAGAATGGATATATAAATTTTCTAAAGTTATTTCTGCCATCAAACCTTTAAATAGATTATCCTGCCACTTTTCAGTATAAATAGTATAAGGAGAATAATTTACTCTTACATCCCCGAGTTGAAAAACCAAAAAATAATATGGCTTATATCTCACCTGAATAAACCAGTTTATTAAATCTATATTATTAATCTCATTTACAGGCAGCCATGGGGTTTTAAGAGCTGATCTTATTTCAAGACATCTATTGGGTTTGCCCTGTATGTTAATTTGAAACTCCTGGTATAGCTCTGATACATCTGTCAGATTAGTTGCTGTACCATAATGTGATAAATACTGAATTTCTAAAGAACCGCCAGTAAAAGTTATACCATATATCTGTCCGGATAAAATAAGTAATAATAGTAATATATTTATTCTATTCATCACAATTTAATTTTAAAATAAACTAAAAACTATGAACTATGAACTAAAAACTAATCACCAGCCCCAAATCATTAATTTAATTAACAATTGACTGTAATTTTCATAATAATTTAAATTTTCTCCATATTCTACCTGAAAAAAAAGATTATCTATAATATCTCCCTCATACAAAATATGAAAAGAGTTAATTTTATCGAGAGATCCAGGGAAAAGACCATTTTTTATCTTGTTTAAATAATATTTAAAATGTATTCGAAACATTTTAGATAACACAAGTGAAGTTCTTATGCTTTGTTCAATAATTGTAATATCTTTAAAAGAATGTGAAAATGACATATAAGAAGATGGCCTGATATTATTTTCTATGACTGGATAATTAATAATATATTGTGAATAACCATAACCAACTGATATGCCTTTCTTAATATTCTCATCTGATATATCCATAGCAAAATCCTGCATAATAACAAAAGAATTGCATTTACGACCGCTAACAATTGTATCTCCTGGAAGTTGAAGTGTTCTTGTATCATAAGAATTACCAGCCATATAAACAGGATTATAATCATAATCAAGAGATTCATATTTATGCTCCAGTCTTAAATTATGGGCACCTAAAATATTTCCCCAGAAATCATTTATTTTTGTTTTTACTACAACAGCATCAGGATACTCTTGTTTCACAGTTTTATTTAATTCATAAAAATCTTTTCCAAAACCATAATAATCTTCATTAATTGTATATTCATCATACTTTTTTAAACAAGCAGAATAAAGCATATCAAAATTAATCCAACTTAAAAAAGTTAAATCTATTTCAGCACCTGCTATATGATTATTAAAAACCTGTGAATAAAATTCAGATATATTATTAATTTGATAATTTTCATATAAATAATATAATTTGAATTCCGGCATTAAAAATTCATTCCTTTCAAAAGATTTCCTTAAATAAATTCCACCCCATATAGCTGGATATGTTTGACGAATACCTTTTTCATCATATCCTATGTCTATAGTATTATAACCATAATCAATATTTGTACTAAAATGAGGATTACTTTCCTGCCACACTGATTCATCAGGGTCCTCACCATTAAAAGCAGCAAATACCTGAAATGTAAGGTCATTTCTATCAACCTTAAATTCTATTCCCCTGAATGTATCTGTATACCATGGGTAAGCAAATAAAATGTAAGGAGAATAATTAACAAGCATACTTCCCAGCTTAAGCTCTGCAACAGGACTAAATTTATATTTTACACCTAATGAATTTATATAAAAAAGTCTATCTTCTTTTTTTGAATGAAAAGCAGCATATTGTGTTTTAAAAAAGCCATATCCTTCTATATTTGTAGTAATGTTTAATTTCATTTTCATTTCAATCTGCTGAAAAACTTCATTTAATTTATTAGGAAAATTTGTATTTTTACTGTATCTGCCTTTTAGTTCAGAATACATATACCCGTCATAAAATTCCAATACTTTAGCATGGCTTATCAATGGGATTAGACACAGTAAAATTACAAATATTTTATTTCTCATCTTATTCTCCTTAAATTAGTTCATAGTTCATAGTTCATAGTTCATAGTTTTTTTAATTCAACGGTTTGTATATTTAATAAGACCATTTAATCTTGCAAGTATCTTTTCAGGTTTTTCTTTTAATATTGTATATATTTCATCATTGATAAAATTTAAATCATATGCTATGTCTATTAAGGCAATACATTCATATAATGAAGCTCTACTTATATAATAAAATTGTCTTTGTTCATTTTTACTTCTTCTACCAGAACCTTCTGCAATATTAGCATTTACTGAGACACTTGCTCGTCTTAATTGGTTTACTATTCCATATAATTCATGTTTTGGAAATTTTTCTGTAATTTTATAAATCTGTTTTATAAATTCTCGTCCATTTTTATATACTTCTAACTTCTTAAAATCAAATCCCATTTATTTCCTCCAAACTATAAACTATGAACTATAAACTAAGAACTATTTTACTTCTCCAGTGATATTGCTAAAATGTGCTTGTGATTATCATAGGGTAATTTTATTTTAGCCAGTACTTTATCAGGATTGCACTCAACTGTATTATAATAAACAGCAACTTTCTGGTTTCCATCCCCTTCATGATAGTGATAATGGGAGCATAAAATTCCAATATGCTCTTCTTCTATAGAAGTATTAGCACCAAGCCAATCACTGAAACTTATCTGCTTTACTTCTTTTGTGCCGTCAGAATATATTAATAATAAATCATTTTCCTGGTTTCCCCAAAAAGTATAACCTAAAAAATGAATTTTTTTATATTGCCCTGGTTTCACTTTTAATGTCTGTCCCAATGATTCAATTATATTATTTTTTTCATCTTCTTTAGGCCCTAAATAAAATTTAACGTTCCCTTTACCTGATGACACAAACCATGAGTTTGAATCAGGCATCTCTTCTGCAGGGAGCGACCACTCATAAGCATCTTTTCTATTATGATTATATGAAATCCTGTCTAAATTATAAGGAAGTATTACATTTATTCCTGAAGAGCGATCTATTAAAAATTTGTATTCTTTTTTTACAAGATGATTACCATTATCTTTAATATGGATGCTTATTTTGTGTAATGAATTATTTTTAAATCTTTTCAAATTTACTGTGGCAATATACACATCTTTACCTTTTTCCGGAATTTTTATTGATTTCTTATTATCTATTTTATACCATACAGAAGCAATACCCCTATCGTCCTCTGCTTTTATATTTAAAAAAATTTTATCCGTATAAATTTTATCATCAACTAAATTATTTTGAAATACCGGAGGTTCATCAATATTGTCAATTATAATATCTCGTTTAACATATAAACAGTCATTATTTTTATATTTAATTTTTATAATTAAATAAGTTTTACCTTCAGGTGATCTTTTTGTATTATACCTTAACTTATAAAACTTATTTCCTCTTTCCATGAGAATAAAATCTGTATTAAAAAATTTATAATAGACTTTCTTTATAGATTTCTCAGGATCATTAATAAATAT
>CBDVEP010000105.1:0-11135 GCA_965373035.1 uncultured bacterium | reverse complement strand
TTGTCTATCCATTTCCATGCATCTTCTGTTAATCTTATCTCCTGCTCTTTTGTAATAAGGATTAATATCTTCCATTTTTCTTTAGAAGATTTTTTAAAGATTTCAGGGCTCTCTTTTTGGAATTCAAATTTTATCTCTCTTATTTTATAGGCGAATACCTTTAACATATCTTTCTTTATGTTTGTTAATTTCTTATAAGATTTATAATTTAAAAAGGTATCTTCATTCTTATGTCCCAAATCTGCCATTTTAGAAAATTTTTTATAATCCTTATTTTCTGCAGCTTTTAAAAATCAATCAAGTTTCCGTAATACTAAAATATAAAAAAATAAGTCGGCAAGGGGGGAAAGCAATGAAAAACAATTGTAAAAAATTTATCTTTTCTCATTTAAACAAAACTTTGAATACTTCCAAAAACACATGTAAACATAACACTCTCAATTGGAAGGATTAATTGAGGCTGTCCCATAACCCTATATTATGCAAAAACTGTAGTGTAAGGGTCGATAGACCCTGTAATTTAAGGCTTTATTTAATGGTTACGGGGTCTACCGACCCCTTCACTACAGTTATGGGACAGCCCTCAATTAATCTTATTTTAAAATCACGAGTACTTCTTCAATTGAATCAGAACTTATTGCCTCATCTATTGCTTTATCAAGTTTGGTTATATCATTACAGTTCATTATTGTTTCCTTCTCTTTTTTACCTAATTTCCTTATTCGCTTCTCCACTATTTTAATTATCGTTAGGCGGTAAGAATAATTGTCGTTCATCAATTAAAAGAATTGTCATCACCAAATGCAGAACATAAAATCATCTGGAATGTCAAAGATTCAAGAGGGATATCCCTGTCAAGAGGAATGTATATGGCTATAGAAAATTATTTATGCTGGAGGAAGAAGTAAGGAATTTATTTAGTTTCCTGCATATCAAATAACATTGCAAATAAAAGGCTTTGAAATCCTACTATAATTAAAATAGAATCAACAACAGCTTTTGGCCCTGAAATATTTATTCCGTTTATTTGGAAGTAAACTAAAATTAACCCCCAGATTATTCCTGCAGGTAATAGGAGCATACCTAATAAGTAAAAGAATAATAATGGATGGAAATCACGGAATAAATATTTTTTAAATAAACGCCAGAAAAAACCTTTCAGTAACATGGGAGAGACTTTAATGGTATAGTTTAATCCTTTTATTTGTGATTGTCGTTCTCCTTTCAGATATATAGCTTTACGCGGGACATCAATGACCCTTAATCCATAAGCATTTAAACGGATAAGGAAGTCCATGGGATAACCGTACTTTTTCCATGCTTTGTCCCAGTTTATTAATTTTAGGGCATTCTTTGTTATTGCTGTATAGCCATCAACTACATCATATATTTTATATAACCCGGAAGCCATTTTAGTTAATAAGGATATAATCATATTGCCAATTTGACGAATGTGCGGCATATCTTCAAATACATTGCCTTCAATTAAAAATCGGTTTCCTTTTGTATAATCTGCTATTCCATCAATAAGTGGATCAAGGAAATTTTTTATTTGATCCAGCGGCATCTGGTTGTCCCCTCCCACTACTACTGTTATATCATAGTTTTCTTTTGATGATTGTTTATATCCTGTAATAATAGCTGCACCCGGGCCAATGTTTATTTGATGCTGTAATAATTTTATTTTTTTATTTTTTTTTATAAGGGATTTTACAACAAAGGATGTTTTATCTGTACTTCCATCATCAATAACATATATTCTGTCGATGAGTTTTGGGACAGAAAGTAAAGTAGGCTTGATTAATTTTTGTTCATTTCTTGCGGGAATGACTAATGCAATTTTTTTTCCTCTGTACATGTTTAGTATTTTATTGAATTTATTTTGTTTGTCAATTTATTTTGAAAAAAAATAGTAATGGGTTTCATTTTATAAAAATTTAATCTTGATTTTTTAATTAATTGTGTATATAATATAAATTATTATGAAGACAAAGTTAAATTTAAATTATCATAAGATTTTAAAATCAATTATTTGGGATTATGATATTAACACTTCAGATCTTTATGATGTAATCAAAGGGAAAAAAGATAAAATTGGAAGTTTTGATTTTGAAAAAATTTTTATAAGAATGCTGGAAAGACTTCCATGGTATGATATTTTATTTATACTTGGTATTGATTTAATAAAAAAAAAACTTACTAAAGATATAATTAAAAAAATTAGATTTAAAGAATTAAGGGAAAATTATGAATATATCAGAAAAATATTACATAATGAATCTATATCCATTTCAGGATGGAGTAATGAATATCGTAAAAGAATTAAACACACCCTTTTATCTAACAGGTGGTACAGCTCTGGGCAGACATTATTTTAATCACAGGCATTCTGATGATTTAGATCTTTTTGTTAATGATAATAATAATTATAGTAGTTTAGTAAAAAAAATATTTCAAAAATTTGAAGAAGATCAAGCAAAAGGAATATTTTTAATAAAGTATAATCAGTTAAGAAGGGCAGAAAATTTTACTCAGATTTTTTTAGTGAAAAAAATAAAAGAAAATGAAATTTTTCTTAAAGTTGATTTAGTAAATGATGTTGCAAAGCATTATGGAAATTTTGAGGAAAATAAACTTTTAGGAAGAATAGATAGCTGGAGGAATATCCTTTCAAATAAATTATCTGCTTTATTCCGGTTTGAAGCAAAAGATGTTATAGATATTTGGATTATTGCTAAAAATAAATCATTTAATTGGAAAAATATTATTAATGAGGCAAAAACAAAAGAAGCAGGTATTGACCCAATTGTATTACATAGAATTTTAACATCTTTTCCTTTGAATGAACTTAATAATATAAAATGGGCAATTAAATTTAATGAAAAAATTATTTTAAAAGATCTTAAAACAATAGCTGAGGATATTTTAAAGGGGTGTAATAATTCATTAATTTAAATGTCTATATTTGTTTAGTTAATTAAATATTTTTCAATTGAGGCTGTCTTATAACTAATAATTGTAGGGGTTTGATTCATCAAACCCGTTCTTTAAAGCCTTTAATTACAGGGTCTATCGACCCTTACACTACAGTTTTCGTATAATATAGGGTTATGAGACAGCCTCAATTATTAAAAAATGTTTTAGAGTTGTTTACAAATTGTTAATTCAATTGACAATCTGTAAATATATATAATTTCAGCTTAATAAAATCAATAAGTCAATCACTTTCCGGAAGAACTGCTTTATTATCAAAATTTGGGAATGAATGCTCAATAAATCATAATACAGCAAAAGCATGGCTTGGTATTTTAGAAGCAAGTTATATTATTACTTTAATAAAACCGTATTATAAAAATTATAAAAAGAGAATTATAAAATCACCTAAGCTTTATTTTAATGATGTTGGTCTGGCATCTTATTTATTAGGTATAAAAAATGAAAAACAAATTGATATTCATCCATTAAAAGGTGCTCTTTTTGAAACATTTATCATTTCAGAATTTATTAAACAAAATTTTCATTTTGTTAAAAATATTGATTTATACTTTTTTCGTGATAATGTTGGGAATGAAGTGGATTTGATAATTGACATGGGCAATTGTATAAGTATAGCAGAAATAAAATCAGGAAAAACAATTACAAAAGACTTCTTCAAAGGAATTAACTATTTTAAGAGTATAGTTCCTGATATTATTATTAATAAAACAGCTTTAATTTATGGAGGAGAAGATGAATATGTTCATAAAGGTGTACATATTCTTCCATATAATAAAGTATTCATTAATAAATTATAGATACATTTTCACAAGTTCTTACTGATACCTGTTTTTTATCAATAAAATAAGCCTATTATTTTTTTGTAACTTTTATAATATCTAATAAGACCAAGCTTTGGCCATCTCATTACATTTTTTATAAAAAATTTGTTTGACTTCATATTTTTTTGTAATACATTATAATATATACAAGTGAGTTTGGATATATTTCTTGTAATGAAGAAAGATGTTAAAATGAAAAAAATTTTACTATCAATCATTTTTATATTTATTATGTACAATTTTATATATGCAACTGGATTTACTCAGAAGGATAGGGAGTTGTTAATAGAGCTTAAAGTTAAAGTTCAGGAAATTGATAAAAGATTTGAGCAACTTGATAAGAGATTTGAGCAGATTGACAAAAGATTCGAGCAGATGATGAATTTTTTGTGGATATTAACAGGGATATTTACAACATTTACAGTAGGAATATTGGGTTTTACATATTGGGATAGAAGGACAATAATAAGCAAAGCAAAAGAAGTTACAATTGAAGTTATGGAAAGAGAAGGTAAACTAAAAAGATTGCTTGATGCATTAAAAGAATATTCCCAAAAAGATAAAAGACTTGCTGAAATATTGCGACAATTTAATTTATTTTAAAGAATATTTAATTATAGAATTTAAATGAGTGCTATAAATTTAATTCATTTTTAAAAAAAATACTGCCAGTGGAGATAAGTAAATTCCTTTTTTATATAAAAAAAACTATTTTATTTTTTTATTTCTGTTTTATTTTGGATTGAATCAAAAGATGTTGTAAAATATTTGAAAAATAATTCAAATGAAAGAAATTGACATTTTTTTATAATGTAATATATTGTATTTAGAATGAATACATTTAAATACGGAGGTATTTATGAAGGTTTTTACAGTCCGTTTGCCAGATAAAGTAGAAAAGAAAATCAGGATTAAGGCAAAATTTGGACATAGATCTGTTTCAGAACAAATTAAAAAATATCTTCATGATGCTATTATATGTGAAGATAATCCTGATTTACCACTTTCATTTATAAAAGAAACACTTGAGGCAAAAGCAGAAATTGAAGATGGTTTTGGAGAAGAATATGAATTTGGTATAATTAAATGAAAAAAATAATTGCTTCTAATTATTTTTTAAAATTTAAAAAACATTCCGCAGATATGCTGCAATTAGAGATTGATAAACAAGTTAAAACAATCAATATAAATCCGGATATTGGTAAGATGAAAAAAGGTGATTTAAAGGGGATTCGGGTTTTAAAATTTAAATTTAAAACACAACAATATCTTTTATCTTATGAAGTTAAATCTGATATTTTATATCTTTACCTGATTGGAAGTCACGAAAATTATTATAAAAAGCTAAAAAAATATTTATCTAAATAAATAAACAAGGATTGTTAATTCATTATGATAGTAATGGTTGATTAATTGCTAAGACATCTACGCTTTTCTTTGCTTATAAAAATTTTTTTATTCAAAATTATTGTTCATAATCATAAGCCAATAAAAAGATAAAATTTATCATGTTTTTAATTCATTTTTAAAAAAATATTGCCAGGGGAGAAAGGAAATCCCGCTTTTTATATAAGGATGGTCCGCCTGGCAGATACAGAAACCTTTAGCCTTAGGGTGAGTATTCAAAAATTGCCTAAGTCCTCTTAAGTTTTCCGGCATTACATATTCTGAGCTTTTTATTTCAATGGCATATAATTGATTTTTTGATTTTTCAATAATCATGTCCACTTCTGCCCCATGAGAAGTTCGCCAAAAATAAATTCGCCATGGCTTTTCCAGATAATGAATTAAACGATTTATTTCTAAAATTATAAAATGTTCAAAAAGCTTGCCATATAGCTGTGTTTTCTTTTTTAAAGTTATTTGAAGGCGGCCGCAAATACTGTTGATAACTCCTGTGTCAAATAAATAATATTTAGGATGTTCAATTATTCTCTTGCGGTGACTTTTAAGATAAGGTTCTAATCGGAAAGCAATTAAAGTATCTTCTAATATTTGATAATATTCCTTAATTGTTTTCGAAGCAACACCTGTTTCTCTTGCAATATTAGAATAATTAATTATTTCTCCACTACTATCCGCGGCTATATCAAGAAATCTACGGAAAGCAGTTAAATTTCTTATTAAAGCTTCATCAATTATTTCTTCTTTTAAATAAGTATTTGTATATGCATTCAATGTCCGAATAATAGCAGTTTTATTTAAGTTTAAAATAGGGGGTAAAGATCCATATAGAAGAACATGGGATAAAGAAAAATATTTATCCATTTCTATATGAGTAAAGGGATACAGAGAAAAAGACCATGCACGTCCAGCCAGTAAATTAGTTGATACTTTTTTTAATTTCCTTGCACTTGATCCAGTAAGTATAAATGATATCTTCTTTTTGTTTTTTTCAATCAGATAATGTATTTCATCCAGAAGTTCAGGTAACTTTTGAATTTCATCTATGAATACAATTCCTTTGTTTGTTTTTTTAATAAAAAAATTAATTTCATCTCTAAAAAGTGATATTCTGGTTTTGTATTTTAGAAAAGTATCATTATGAAGAAGATTTATTTCAAATACTTTTAAATTTTGAATAGCAGTTTCTACTAAAGTTGTTTTTCCAGTTTGTCTGGGCCCAAAAAGAAAAAAACTATTTTTCCCAACAGGTAGTTTTATTAATCTTTTTAACAACATAGGTTAATTATACCGTGTAAAATTAACATGTCAAGTAAAAAATTATTTTCCTTGCTGGTTCGAGTTATGCGACCAACAGAAGTATACCTTCTCAGCATCTACGACCTATGGTAAAACTTGAACCAGTAATATTAACAGACCTAAAGGTCTGTTTTTACATTTAAAATTATAAGAAGCCATTACTGATGTCATTACAATTTATTTTGAAAAAAAATTGACAATAAAATTTAATGTTATATATATAATTTGAATTTAATATAATTTCAGGAGGTTTTTAAAAGAGATGAGTATAAAAATTGGAATTAACGGTTTTGGCCGTATTGGAAGAATGGTTTTTGCAATTGCTTTGAAAAAAGGTATTGAAGTTGCTGCAATTAATGACATTACAGATGCAAAGACATTAGCTCACTTATTAAAATATGATTCCATACATGGTAGGTTTGATGGTTCTATTGAAACAAAGGATAATGCTGTTGTTGTAAATGGTAATGAAATACCTATTTATGCTATCAGAAATCCAAAAGAATTACCATGGAAGGAAAAAGGAGTAGATGTTGTTATTGAATCTACCGGTGTTTTTAGAAATGCATCAAGTGAAAAAGGCGGGTATAAAGATCATATTGAAGCTGGTGCTAAAAAGGTTATTTTAACTGTGCCTGCTAAAGATACAATAGATAAGACTATTGTTCTTGGAGTAAATAATGATGAGGAGATAACGGATAATGATGTTGCTTTTTCTAATGCATCCTGTACTACAAATTGTCTTGCTCCTATTGCTAAAATTTTAAATGATGAGTTTGGTATTGAGAATGGTTTAATGACTACTATTCATGCTTATACTAATGACCAGACTGTACTTGACCTTCCTCATAGTGATTTAAGAAGAGCCAGGGCTGCTGCTTTAAATATTATTCCTACAACTACAGGTGCTGCTAAGGCTGTTGGTATAGTTATTCCTGAGTTGGATGGAAAATTGGATGGTATGGCAATGAGAGTACCTGTTTGTGATGGTTCAGTGGTTGATTTAGTAGTTAATTTAAAAAAATCTGTTACAAAGGAAGAAGTTAATGCCGCTGTAAAAAAAGCTGCAGATGGTCCTATGAAAGATATTCTGGAGTATTGTGAAGATCCTATTGTTTCATCTGATGTTATTGATAATGCTTATTCCTCTATTTTTGATTCTCTTGCAACAATGGTTAAAGATAAAATGGTGAAAGTAATTTCCTGGTATGATAATGAATGGGGTTATTCAAACAGAGTAGTTGACCTTGTTGAACATATAATGAAGTAAAATTTTATAGTTTTTAAGATGTAAAAACATATCTAAAGGTATGTAGTGTAAGGGTCTATCGACCCTTACACTACATTTTTTACATAACATAGGTTTATGGAACAGCGTCAATTAAAAAGAAATGCAGTAGGCTGAATGGATTCTGGAGGAATATGAATGGAGATTAGTAAAAAAACAGTTAAGGATATTGATTTAAGTAATAAAAAGGTAATCATGAGGGCTGATTTTAATGTGCCTCTTAATGATGACCTTGAGATTACAGATGATACCAGAATCAGGGCAGCTTTGCCTACTATAAAACATATATTAAGGGAAAATGCTTCTCTTATTTTAATGTCCCATCTTGGCAGACCTAAAGGAGTTATACAGGATAATCTCAGGTTAAATCCTGTAGCAGAAAGGCTTAGTGAGTTATTAAATCTTGAAGTAAAAAAAGTTGAAGACTGTATAGGAGAACAAGTAAAAATTGCTGCTTCTTCTTTAAAAGGCGGTGAAGTGCTGCTTCTTGAGAATTTACGGTTCCATAAAGAAGAAACAGAAAATAATGAGGAGTTTGCCCGGCAGCTTTCTTCTCTGGCTGAGATTTATGTGAATGATGCTTTTGGAACTGCTCACAGAGCTCATGCATCAACAGAAGGTATTACAAAATTTATTCCTTCAGTTGCAGGCTTTTTACTGGAGAAAGAGATATATTTTTTAAGCAGTGTTATTAAAAATCCTCAAAGACCATTTATTGTTATTTTAGGCGGAGCAAAGATATCAACTAAAATGGGTGTTTTTAATAATCTTCTTGATAAAGTTGATTCCATATTAGTTGGAGGCGGAATGATTTTTACATTCCTTAAATCCAGAGGAATTAATATTGGAAAATCCATTCTGGAGACAGAGCAGGAAGTTGAGGCTTTTGAGATTTTTAAAAAAGCAAAAAATGAAGAAAAAGAACTGGTTATGCCGGTTGATATTCTTGTTGCAGATGATATATCAGATGCAGCAAAAACAAAAGTAGTTGATGTTAATAAAATTCCTGATAATATGAGTGGAGTGGATATTGGCCCTAAAAGTATCAAGTTATTTAAAAAGAAAATTGCTGATGCAAAGACTATTATCTGGAATGGTCCTATGGGTATCTTTGAGATTGATAAATTTGCTGAGGGAACACTTGAGATTGCAAAAGCAGTTGCAGTTGCTGATGCTACAACAATCATTGGCGGGGGCGACAGCGTTGCTGCTATTAATAAATTTGAATTAGCTGATAAAATTACTCATATTTCAACTGGTGGCGGTGCTTCACTTGAATATCTGGAAGGCAAAGCTCTACCGGGAATTGAAGCTCTGGAGGATAAATAAATGAGAAGAATATTAGTTGCTGGTAACTGGAAAATGAATAAAACAATTCAGGAGAGTCTTGAACTTGTTAAGAAATTAAGTTATACTGTAAAAGACATCTCTGTACGGGATATACTTGTTTCTCCCCCTTATACATCTTTGTATGCTGTATATGATATTATAAAAGATACAAATATAAAGTTAAGTGCTCAAAATATTTTTTGGGAAGAATCAGGCGCTTTTACAGGTGAAATTTCCGCTTCCATGCTTAAGTCTGCCGGCTGTGAATATGTGATTATCGGTCACAGTGAAAGACGGCAGTATTTTGGAGAAACAGACGAGACTGTTAACAAGCGGGTAAAATTTGCCCTGAGTAATCAGTTAAAGCCTATTATCTGCGTTGGAGAAACATTAAAAGAAAGAGAAAATAACATGACAGAAAAAGTTGTTGATACGCAAGTAAGGGGTGCTTTTAATGGTTTAACAGAGGCTGATTGTGATAATATCGTTATTGCTTATGAGCCGGTCTGGGCTATTGGAACAGGAAAAACAGCTACACCTGAAGATGCGGGCATAGTACACAAATTTATTCGTGATTTAATAAAAGAGCTTTATAATGATAAAATAGCTGAGAACATGCTGATTTTATATGGTGGAAGTGTAAAGCCTGACAATGCCGGTGATTTATTTGGTATGGAAGATATTGATGGCGGACTGGTTGGCGGTGCATCCTTGAAAGCTGATGATTTTATTGCAATTTTTAAAGCAGGAATTTAAAGTTATTTAAAAAGTAGCCACAGAGTCACAGAGTCACAGAGGATATGAAAAGAATATTTTGAAAATTTAATAAAATTTAAATTATAATTTATAATATTTTCTCCGTGACTCTGTGCCTCTGTGGCATTTTAAATAACCTTAAAGTGTATTTAATTTTGGGATTTCAATTAAAAAAACATAAAAATATTCAATATGGCATATTTACTGAATTTTTTAAGCAGCAGACAATATCTGCAATAAGCTTACGAAATGGTGGAGTAAGCTCTCCTCCTTATAATTCTTTAAATTGCGGTTTTCATACTGGAGATAATAAGAGCAATGTATTGAAAAATCGGGAATTATTTTTTAATGCATTAAATATTCATTATAAGGATATTGTAACTTTAAAACAACTCCATAGTAATAAAGTAGTCATTGTAAGGAAAATAGATAAAACCAGGGGAGCATTAGATTATGATGATTCTCTTGCTCCAGCAGATGGGATGGTGACTGAGGATGCTGGAGTTCCACTTGTTATTTTTACTGCTGATTGTATGTCGTTATTTTTTTTTGATACTAAAAAAAAGATTATTGGAATTGCTCATTCAGGATGGAAAGGGACTTATTTTAATATAAGTAAAAATATTATAAAAACCATGATAACTTTTGGAGCAAACCTTGAGAATATTATAGTAGGGCTTGGTCCTACTATTGGAAAATACTGTTATGAGATAGGAGAAGATATAATTAAAAAATTTAATTATAATTTTATTGAAACTAAAAATAAAAAGTATTATCTTAACCTGAATAAAGCAAATAAGATGAATCTTATTAATTCAGGAATAAATGAGAAAAATATTATAGAAAGTAATTTTTGTACATTCTGCCATAAGGAGTGTTTTTCTTACAGGAGAGAGAATATTACAGGCAGGATGGCATCAGTTATTATGCTGTGTGAATAAAAAAAGGGAACATGTTATGATTAACAGGAAAATTGCATTTATAGGTGCTGGAAAAATGGGTGCTGCTCTTATTGAAGGATTATTAAAGAAAAAGATATTTGTAAAGAAAAATATTCTTATCAGTGATAAAGATGAAAATAGAAAAAAGTACTTTCAATCACTTGGCATATCTCAACCATGTAATAAAGAATGAGTAAATAGGTCAGAAATAATGTATCTTGCTGGAAAACCCAATCAGATAGAAAATGTGTGTAAGGAGATACAGCCCTATCTTACTCGGAAGCATATAATTATTTCTAT
>CBDVEP010000104.1:0-11165 GCA_965373035.1 uncultured bacterium | reverse complement strand
CTTAATCAAATCGAAAACAATATAATTATTTGTTTATGAATGTCAAGTTGTTTGTGTTGAATTTTAGAAAATTCTGAACTTTTTCTTTGGTATATAATCTTTTAAGCGTTTATCCTTGATTTTAATTTTTGGTGACCTGACTTTATTACAGGGGTTTCTTTTTAAATATTTCTACTTTTTTAGATTTAAAATCAATTTTTAAAACTTTATTTTTCAGAAGTTTTGTTCCTACTAAAATATCTTGTGCTTTAGAAGTCAAAATATAAACATCACACTCAATCCTATCAAAAATAATCTTCCCTAAATATACTTTTTGTCTAACCTTTTCTCCTGTAGCTATTTCATACTCTTCATAACCAATGAAATACCAACCGCTTTTATTAACCAATTTTTGAGGAACACTAATATATCCATTGAAACCTGTATCAATTACTGCTTTTAAATTATGATGCCGAGAATTAAGAACTAAATCTAGTTCAATAATTGGTTCCTCATTTTCATTAACTATGCCCTTTATCATTTCTTTTATTCCTGAATTTATGAACTACAGAATATCCAATACGGAAAAAATCCAATATTTTTCCGGGGAATTTCTCTTTGGCTTTTAAAGCTACATCCAATTCATCCTTTCCGATGAGATACTTTCCAGACTCAGTTTCTATAGCAATAATTTTTCCTTTATATTTGGGTTCTAATCTTGCCTTCAATCGTCTATAGATCTTTTTTCCTTTTGCATAGATTTCATCATCAGTCATTTCCCTTTTTTTACCCATTATATAGTCTCCTTATAATTTTAAAGTTCTACATTCTATTAATGTATAGGAAAATGCTTTTTTTCATTATCTTATAACTTTATCGTTTTTAATCATTTTGTCAATTGATTTATTCATCTCTGATTTATTCATCCCCCCACGGATTCAGGTAGTCTTTTGTACATGCCCTTACTTTTTTATTTTATGTTCCAGATTTTTGATAGGATGATAGGATACAAAGTAAATATAATGCGGTGATAAGTGATACATTGCATACTTAATCAAATCGAAAACAATATAATTATTTGTTTATGAATGTCAAGTTGTTTGTATTGAAATTTTAGAAAATTCTGAACTTTTTCTTTGGTATATAATCTTTCAGGCGTTTATCCTTGATTTTAATTTTTTTTAAATAATTGAGATTATCCTCTATCATTTCATCTATTTGTTTTAATCCTGCTTTATATATCTCTTTAAGATGCAGTAAAATTTCCACTACATCTAGAATACTGAATTGTGAATTCCTGTCATATATGAAATATGTATTTCTAAAATGATGCTTTTTTATCCTGTCTAATATCAGGTTTATTAAATGTTTGAAATTTTTATTGTTTGAGGCTTTATATTTAAAAAAATATATTTTTAATTCAGCAATTAAATGAAAAATTGTATGGTTTTTCAAGCGGTATATGGAATTTAATATTGTTTCTGTATCCTGCTTTTGTAAATTATATTGTCCTTTTAAATTATATCCTGTTTCTTCCTTTATAGAAGGGAAATTATATGTGTATTCCCCAACAGATGATTTAACATGAACTTTTAATCTTTTTTTTATATCAGGATTTATCCATTCCACTAAGTGTAAATCACTTTTTTTCTGAAAAACAGTTTCTTCTTCCTGAATAATAGTCATATCAACAGGTTTATCTGTTAAATTATAACACCTGATTATATTATCCATGTATCTTACTATCACAGGTAAAAGAATAATTGTACTGTTTTGAAAAAATAAAGGCTCCTTGTTATTATTAAAAAAGCTGATACAATTTAAATTGTTTTTTACATAACTTGTTAATTCGAAAGTATCTTCGATTTCTTTAATATCAATTTCATTATCAGTTTCACTTATTTCAATATTTTCTTTTTTTTCTATTTCAAGTAAATCTTTCCATTTATTTCTATCAACAGAGAGAGGTATTTCTTTTTGTTTTATATATAAAAAACAACTGTCTTTATTTAGAATTTTTAATGGCAATTTCTGGTGTGAAAGAATAGAGTCAGGGATAAAGATTTTATTATCCTTTACCTGGTACAGGTCAATCTGAAAATTTGCTTCATGAATTGTGCTTTCATTATCAAGGGTTCCTATTATAAACCGAAATTTTAAAGCAGAAGGTCGCATCAGTTGAATAATTTCATCTTTATATACTTTATTTAATTCTTCCATAGTAATTATTTCTTTATCAACAAATAATACTACTGCTTTTTCTGTTTGTTTTTCAAACTTCAAATAAACATGTTCTTTGTCAATATGAATTATTTTAAAAAAGTCACCTGTGCTGTATATTGCTTTTAAATAAAATTTATATTCTTCTTCTTTTTGGGATACTTTATGAATTACTTTAACTTTTTTCCGGTTTTTTAATATAAACTCAATTAAATAACAACCATTATAACGAAAATTCGGTAAAATCAATTCCATATTATTATCTATTTTAAAATTTTTAATTTTATATTTTGTTTTTTTACTTATTTCAAAAACAAATGGCACTCCATATTTTTTCTGGTAGTAACTTCTTATTACAGTTCCAATTTTTTTTTGTGCTTTATCAGTCCTGTCCATATCCACCATCTCATCCTGATAAAAAGATTTCTCTATCATCCCCCACCTTTTTTCAGATATGGAGCCTTTTATCTGTTCTATCCTGTTTTTTGTCTCTCCTTTTAAAGCAATACAGATAGTATAATCATCTACAATATTCAGTATTTCCCTTAATTCTATTGCTGGGATTAAAAAAAGAAGGTCAAAATCAAAAATAATATCTATTAATGTTAAAGCTAATTCCTTGTCTTCCCTTATTAAGTTTTCCATAAACCTGACTTCTTCTTTAGTATTCATTGCTTTCAGTGTGCCTATTATTTTCATTATCCCCATGGCATTATACTTTTTTTCCAGTTTTATTTTTAAAAATCTTGCAAACTCATTGTCCTTAAAATCCTTGTCAAAAAGTTCATTTAAAGGCACATAAAGCTCTTCCAGTTCTCCTTCTGATTCTATTTCCATATAATCATAATCTTCACAATAATTATTTAAATCCAGATACCTTACTTTCATATCATCTTTATAATCATCAGGGAATAATGATAGTTTTAATTTGTTTTTAATTCTCTCACTCTGAACTATATATTTCGCAGGGTCATGTTTTTTAATTTCAAAAGAACAATAATACTGGTACTGTTGATTAATGTAAAAATTAATTTTGTAACGACCTGCATGAAAAGTATTTAGTTTAAAAATTTTATAGGCTTGTGTTTTTGAAAAATCTGTCTCCTTATAAAAGCATATCTGGTCATTTGTGTCTGTGACAAAAAAGGAGAAATTAAAATGTGTGAATTCTTTATTAAATACTAAAAATTGTATTTTTTCATTCTCAAGATAGAAATTCTCCAGAAATATAATTTCAATGGATTCATCAACAGGTTTTATTTCTGTCTGATTAATTTCCCTGTCATTAAAATACAATTTAAATACAATGTTTGAGATTATTTTTTTATCCCATATTGTATTTGCTGAATAAAAATTTTCATCTTTTGATTTAAACTTAATAAGCTGAAGTTGATTTTGTTTAATATTAAAAAATGAAAAATATTTTCCCTGAAAGTTATTATCCATATTATATTTTATAACAATTTTTCATTTTAAATACAGTTGGATTCCCGCTTCCGCTGGAATGACTGACGCATTACAGTATTTTGTTAATAAAAATAGAAATTTTGTTTAATACTTCACCTGGAGTAAAAATTAAAATACATATAAAAATTAATATAAAGACCAGCAGCCATTTTTCTGTTTTTTTTTCATCAAATTCTTTTTCTTTCTCATCTAGTTTTTTTTCTTCAATCGTTTCATTCTTCTCTGGAATTTCTTTTGAGCTTTCTTTAAAAGAGCTGTCATGTTCTTCTTCCGGTGGTTTCTCTTTCTGCTCTTTTAATTTGTTTAAATATTTCAACCGCTTTTTCTTTTTACTCATATAGATAGTCCCTACTACTTATTTATCTGTATGATTAATTCAATTTCAGATTCACTTAAATTAAGACTTTTAGAGATTTCTGAAATAGACCAGCCCTGGTCTAATAATCTTAATATAGCTTTGGTCTTTTCATTTTTAGGAATTCGTAAAGGCGTGGTTCTTTTTTCTTCCTCAATTTCAACTGCATTTTTTAAACTATCAATAGAAGTAACAATATTACCTATTCTTCCATCTGCTTCTTTAATCAGCCTCTCCATCTCTTTCTGCTGGGTAACCAGTGTTTCTCTCATTTTTTGTATTTGTTTGATTCGTGTTTCAATATCAAGACGCAGTTCATCCAACTCTTCAAATTTTGAAAGTGCATCTTCAATTTTTCTTTCAGTTCCTGAAACTTCCAGAACTTTGTCCTCTATTTCTTTTATATATTTAGATAACCTGTTGTTCTTTTTTGATAAATCTTCCATATCTTTATCATAAAGTTGAAACCGCTTATTGATCTCTTCAATTCTATTCCCAGCCATTGTAACAGAACTTAAAGTATCTCTGATAAATTTATCTTTTTTATTAAGCATAGTTACATCAGATTCTATTTTTTTATAAGTAGTATTTAAATCTCCTATCCGGTTTTCTACTTTTTTTACTAAATCTTTTTCCATATTTATTTTTTCTATTTTCATGTCAACTTCTTTAGAGCCTTTGTCCAGTTCATCCAGTCTAATAATGGTTTTATCAATTAATTTTTTTCTCATATTAAGTTCATTAAAAGATAACTTTACATCATTTGCAAATTTCATTAAATTAGTCATCTCTTTTTCAACTTTATTAAAATAATTTTTTTCTTTTTTTAATTTATTAATATAATTTTCAAATGATTTCATATCATGCTCAAGTTGTGATTTAACCTTACTAATATCACTGAATACCTGTGTTTGTTTTAGAAATTCTTCAGTCTGCTTCTGGATTTTATCAATGCGATCACTTAAATGAGTGATTTTAGAAAATTGGTTTTCCAGTAATTTATTTCCCTCAACAGTTAATCTTTTTTCAATACTTTCTATCTGATCTACTAATTTTTTAATACGATTATTTGAGTCTTCTATAATTCCATGTTCCTTCCTATTGATAATCTCTTCTACCTGAGACATTCTTTTGCTGATCTGATCATCAAAAGTAGAAATCAGTTCTTTAATATTATTTACAGCCTGATTTTGATTTAATTGGAGTTTTTCTTCAATTGCTTCAATATTGCTGTTAAACTTTTCTACTTTTGCATTATATAAATTAATAATTTTTTTCTCTGTTCCTGAAACATTATCTGATACTTTGTTTATTTTTACTGATACATCTTCAATTTCTTTCTGAACGGATTGTAGTAATTTTTTTTCAAATCCAACTATTCGCGTCTCTTCAGCAGATAATTTTATGTCTATATTTTTATTAAATGTTTCCATGCGCAACTTTGTCTTTTCAAAAACTTTATTTTCCAGCTCTGCAATATTTCTTTCAATAAGCCTGAGAGATGAGTTAATATCATTTAATTTTATTTTTGACCCTTCAACCAGTTTAGACTCTTTCTGGGATACTAAAAGTTCGAATTCATCCAGTCTCCTGTCCAGAACCATTATTTTGCTTGCAGTTTTATCTATCATATCTTTCTCAAGGCTGGAATACTGTTTCTTTATCCTGGAGATTTCACTTCTGAAATTAATAATATCCTTGTTAATTGTATCAACATGTTTTTTCCTGATATCTTTAAACCCTGCTTCAATGTTGTGGAGATTTTTAGTTAATTCCAGTCTTAATTTATTAATACTGTCATCAAGTAATAATGTTTTATGAGTAACTGTTTTTAAACTGTTTTCCTGCTCCTGTTTTTGTTTAATAATAAGCTTATCAAATTTTGTACTAAAATGATTAAATTCAGTATTTAATGTATTTAAACCCTGTATCCTTGTATCATCAAATTGCTGCATGGCATTTGCAAGGGACTGGTCTAACTCTTGTGTTTTATTTTTAAATGTTGAGTCTGTTTGTGCGATTTTTAATTCCACAGAATTATTTAAGTTATTAACTTTCTCCGTGTATTCATCTGTAAGGGATATAATCTGTTTTACTTTTTCTTCTTTAGAGGTTTCAATTGATTGCATAACTTTTTCAAATTTCTGATCAAATCCTGCGAATAAAATCCCCTGTTCTTTATTATAATTATCTATAACAGATTTAAATCTTACATCATAATAAGAAATAAGTTTATTAAATTTTTCTTCTAACTTTTTATCAACTATTTTGACCTGATTAGATACTTCATTAATATCCTTCTGTGTATTGTAAACTAATTTGAGATTTCCTTTTAAAAATTCTACATTTTCATTAGTTTTTACAGTTAATTGATTTAAAAGTTTTACCTGCTCATCAATATGTTTTAATTTTTCTTCTTTTTCAATAAATTCATTCTGCTTTATATGAGCTTTATCCCATTTTGTCTCTAATTCCTTTAATATCCCTTCAGTTCTTTTCAGGAGAATATCAAGGTCAATGGTTAAATCATATATCTCCTGTTTTTTATTCTGCATTATTTTTTCAAGGTCATTAGTAGATTTTTCAGCATACCGCTTTACTTTATTGATTTTTAAATTAGCTTTATCTAATCTGCGGAAAATAAGCATCATGACAAAACATATTAATAATATTAAAACACCTGACATATGAATTATTTTAATGAATTTATACTGTTTGTCAAATAAATTTTAATTTGACGATAAAAAATAATTGTATTAGATTATTATAAAATTATGGATAAAGATATTATTTTAGGTTGTATTCTTATTGCAGGGTCTGTAAGCTTTTTAACTTTTATTATATTGTGGAGCAGGAAAACCATTAATACAATATGCAACAGGGGATATGGTTCACATCGGAAGATAATCAAGGAAATTCATAATGAAAAATAAACAAGTTTCTTCAGAACTTTCCAGGGAACTCTCTTTATTTCATATTACCATGATGGGTATTGGTATGATGATTGGTGCTGGTGTTTTTCTGGGTATAGGGAATTCAATTTATCTTGCAGGTCATGGTGGTGTTATTTTAACTTTTGCACTTAATGGGATCATTGCTATAATGACAGCTATGTCTTATGCTGAATTAAGCAGTGCAATTCCACGTGCAGGCGGAGCTTATAATTTTGCCAGAGTTGGATTTGGACGGGGAACGAGTTTTCTTGCAGGCTGGATGGAATGGTTTGCCTCAAGTATTGCCGGCAGTATATATGCCCTGACTTTTTCTATTTATGTACTACGATATTTTGAGCAATTAGGTCTTCTCCCCTGGATGCAGGGATATTCATATATTATTATAAAAATTGTTGCTGCTCTTGTGGCTTTATTTTTTCTTTATATTAATTACAGGGGGGCATCAGAAACAGGTAAAATAGGTGCTCTGTTTACACTTGGACAGACTATTTTTTTAATTGTTATTGGTGTTATTGGAATTATTGTTGCTGTTAAAGACCCTGGCAGGTTAGGGAATTTTAAGCCATTTTTGCCTCATGGATGGCCAAAATTACTTATTACCATGGGCTTTACATATGTTGCTTTTGAAGGCTTTGAAGTTATTGCCCAGGCAGGTGATGAAACCATTGACCCTAAAAGAAATTTACCAAAGGCTATGCTGTATTCGGTTTTTATAGTTACTATTACTTATATTTTAGTTGCTTTTGCTTCTGTGGTATCGGTTAAAGCCGGTTCACCTGGTGTTAATGGTGCTGTATGGGAATGGATTGGCAGTTTTAAAGAAAAAGGGTTTGGAGAATCTGTTTCCCGGTTATTGCCTATGGGCAATATCCTTTTAACATTAGCTGTGATTTTTGCTTCTACGTCTGCCTTGAATGCAACAGTGTATTCTGCTACGCGTGCATCTTATGCCCTTGGCAGGGACCGGATGCTTCCAGCCATTTTTTCAAAAATTTCTAAAACAAGAAAAACCCCATGGGTTGCATTAATTTTTACTGGTATTATAATTATTATTGTTGCAGTTTTTCTTCCAACAATGGATGTAGCTTCCAGTGCCAGTATTATGTTTTTATTTTTATTTTTTATGGTGAATATCTGTGTTATTAAAATACGCCGTAATATGGGTGATGAATTAGAATACGGGTTTATTATGCCTCTCTTTCCACTTTTCCCTGTAGTAGCTATTATCAGTCAGGCTGTGCTTGCTGTGTGGCTTATTAATATGAGCTGGGTTGCATGGGTTATAGCACCTTTATGGATTTTATCAGGAATTGCTGTTTACCATTTTTATTCTAAATCCCATGCTGTTATGACAGAAGATGAAATATTTGTTTTTGAAGAAGAAAAAGTAAAAGCTGAAAATAAATATCGTATTATGGTAAGTGTTGCTAATCCTGATAATGCCCTGAATTTAGTTCGAACCGCGTATAGAATTGTTAAAGCAAAAAATGCAGATGTTGAGCTTCTTCACATGGTGCCGGTCCCAGATCAAGTGCCACTAACGGATGCAGAGAAATATATGTCTGAGGGAAAAGAAGGAATGGTTGAGGCCATGCTTTATCTTGCTCCTATTTTTCCAGTCAGTACAACCCTGCGGTACTGCCGGAATATTGCACGGGGTATTGTAAGTGCAGTAAGAGAGAAAAAAATAAATATGCTTATCATAGGATGGCAGGGTTTTAAAAAAACAAATGAATTTAAACTGGGAAGTATTATTGATTCTATAATTGAGCGGGCACCCTGTGATGTTGCTATCCTGAAAAATTGTGGTCATAAGGAATTTAAACGGATTCTTGTGCCTTTAGCTGGTGGACCAAATGGTGCCATGGCATTGGAAATAGCCAGTATTGTTGCACACAGAGATGGAGGGGAAGTTACTGCATTGACAGTTGCTACAGGAAAATCAAAATTTGATTTGAAGAATTTCATTAAAGAACATCAAAATAGGTTATTTGTACCACATGACAGGATTCATACTAAAACAGTAGAATCTTATAATGTTATAAAAGCTATTTTAGAGGAGTCAAAAGATTATGATTTAGTTGTTATTGGATGTACACAGCAGTCATTTCTTTATCAGTTTGTCAAATCTTCCATCCCTGAAAAAATAGCCCAGAGGTGCAGGAAACCTGTGATCATGGTCAAGGCATCTGTAGGTATCCAGTCTTTTATTAAAAGATGGTTTTAAATAAAGGTAAAGGTAAAGGTACATAAATGCAAATCTATTGACAATCTTTATAATAATAATATATTGAAAATAGAAATAAATTTTTTAGGAAAAAAATATTGCTAAAATATTTTCATAAGAGGCCATAGCTATGAAACAAAAAAACATCCGTTTAAAAAATAATCGCTTTACTAAAAATTTTTTCCGACAAATTATAACCTGTCTATTTTTCTACGTTTTTTTTAGTCTGAGCACATATCTTGCTGCTTACGATAAATCCCAATTATGTGCAGTCAAATCGGGCTGGGATCCTGTTTCTGATTCTAAAAAAAATATTTTAATTGAAGGATTTGAAAATCCATCCGACTGGCAGACAATAATCTTTAAAAATGAATCCCTTAAATTGAGTAAATCCAAAGGAATCTCAGGCAATGCACTCCATATAGAGTATGATTTATCTAAGGAATCTGATGATGCAAAATGGGTATACTTTGATAAACCTGTTAAAGGTAATATTGATTTTACCAAAAGCCATACAATTAGTTTTTGGCTAAGAGCGCATGGCCGTCCCAATGAATTACAATTGCAATTCATTGATGCTGATGGTAGTGTTTTTATTAAAGCATATTGGTCCGGAGCTCAGACTTCAGACTGGCATAAAAAAGAATTTCATATTAGTGAATTAGCTTATGGCTGGGGAGGAAAAAACAAAACTCTTGATCCACCTCTCAAGCTGGCTTTTGCTATATGTATGGGGAATAATACCATAACAGGCGGTGCCGGCTGGGTAGAACTTGACAAACTGCAATTTAATCATCTTAATCCGCATCTGGAATTATCAATGAGCCAGGTAGGATTTAACCCTTTCTATAATAAAAGCGCTGTTGTCAAGCTGGTTAATTATGACCAGAAAATTAATTCTAAACTGGATTATAAGATAATTTCTCTTACTGATGGTAAAACAAAATATAAAGGCCAGGTGAAACCATATAAAAAAAAGATGTGGAATGCTCAGTACTGGGTTGTTTCATTTGATAATCTCAAAACATCAGGAAAGTATAAATTAAAAGCCTCTCTCAAGGTAAAAAACAAAGTATTGAAAATAGAATCCTATCCATTTGAAATTAAAAAAGACGTGCTGATAAAAACTCTTGGTGAACCATTATTTTATTATATTAAAGCAACCCGTTATCCTATAAAGTTAAAACATTTTGACCCGGTCCCAGGTGGATATATTGATACAGAATTTGATATAGAAAAATGGATGACAACAACCCCAACCTGGCAATGGGGTATGTCCTGTTTTTACAATTTATTAAAAGATAAAAAAATGTTTACCGGATATGACCCTTTAGATGAAATTAAATATGCAACCAAATTTGGCATGGACATGCAGGATAAAAATTATGGAGGCATCTATGTAGCTGTAAATGCCAGAGGACTGGATGGCAAGATATGGCCTTTTGATGTAACAATAGAAGAAGATACATTTGAACGATATTTAAATAAAAGCATTAATGTTGACACAACAACTGCTCATATTATTGGCACAGTTGAAGCAGCAAAATCTGTTCAGAAAAAAAGCCCCAATCTGGCAAAAAAATATATTGATTCAGCTGCCTTTTCCTGGAAATACCTGGCAAAAAGAAATCTCTCAAGCGCGGAAAATATGGGAATGTATATCTGGAGCAACACGATGTTATATAATTTTACCAGGGAAAAGAAATACCTGGCTATGGCTAAAAAATACACAGAAAAATTATTGCCCCTGCAGTTTCTGGATTATCAGCGGAATGATCAGAAAGTTTTTGGAAAATTTTTTGGAGATTCCTCAAGAAAAAATTTTGACTATCAATATAAATTCGTCCATAAAATGGGTATGTTCATGGGTCTGATTGATCTGGCAGAAGTATTAAAAAGAAATGACCCCTTAACCCAAGTTCACCTCTATTTTCAAAAAAACGCCTTTCCAGGCTCTTAAATA
>CBDVEP010000103.1:0-11234 GCA_965373035.1 uncultured bacterium | reverse complement strand
ACCTCTACTTTGTTTAGTTTATTAAAATTGTTTAATACTTTTACAACCTCATTTGGTGATATTGCACACATATTAGCAATCTCTTCAGGGTTTGTCTTTAACTCTAATGATAATCTTTCATCTGTATGAATTCCCTGTTTTTCTGCTAAAAGCAGAAAAACATCAGAAACCCTATATTCATTACCCTCCAGAGTCAGTACCATTAACTGCCTTTTAGCATCATATATTCTTTTACAGAAAATTTTTAAAAGCTTCAATGCCATCTGTGGGTTGCTCTGCAGAAGAATTTCAAAATTTGCACGATTAAATTCAAGTACTTTTACTTCATCATGGGCAATGACAGTTGCACTTCTTGGCTGTTGTTCTAATATAGCCATTTCACCAAATATATCTCCTGATCCCATTGTGTCAAGTGTTTTTTCTTTATCTGAAACTATTTTTGTGATCCTAACTGTACCGCTTAAAATAAAATAAAAATTTTCACCAGGTTCATATTCACAAAAAATAATGTCTTCAGGTTGATATAATTTGCCGAATTTTTCAAATAAACTATCATCTAATTGCATAATATACCTTATATTTTTCTTTGAGCCTCTTCAATGGCTTTTTTAGCTTTTGAATTAATACTTTCCTTAGGTGGTGTATTAACTACTTTTTGATAAAAATTTATTGCTTTGTCATATTTTCCCAGTTTTTCATAAGCTTCACCAATATTAAAAAGAGCATTTTTTAACAGATCAGTTTTCTGAAATTTTTTTATTAAATTGGAGAATGTTTCAATAGATTCCAAAGGCTTATCCATTTTTATCAGGCATCTGCCTTTTTCAAATAATGATTTTTCAGCAAATTTAGCTGTCTGTTCATCTTTAAATCGGGTTACACTTCCAATAGAGTCATAAATTTCCATAGCTTCTTCAAATTTATCCTGAGAAAACAAACTCAGCCCTTCATAGAATTTTTTTGTGATATCAATACCTTCAGGTATTTTAGCTGTTTTTGGTTTTTCTTCTTCATAGGGGGGAGCTTCTTCCTGTACAGACGGAGTTGAAGAGGAGGCAGCATCAGGTTCAGTAGTTGTTTGAAGTGTAACAGCTTCCTGCTGAACAGAAAAATCTCCTTTTTCTATAGCATTTAATCGTTCCTGAGCAGTATTTTGAAATTGTCCATTAGGATAAACTTCAAGGTACCTCGTATAAACATATTTTGCCTGCGCAGCTTTTCCTTTTTTAAAATAGTAATCACCAATATTAAATAATTCCGTAGCAGGGACTTTTGGCCCTTCTTTATGAAGCAGTTCCCTTACGGTTTTTCCTACTCTCCTTAGCTGGTTTGAGAATACTTTCAACATTTTCATTAAAATACGGAAATTTTGTATAACCATCTGTTCAAATTCTTCAGGTTTTAAGACGAGAACAATTGTCTGAGCTGTAACTTGAGCTGTTGCTTCTCTTGGGTATTTTCCTAAAACAGATTTTACACCAAAAAATTCTCCTGTAGCAATTGTTTCCTTTGTTTCATATCCTGTGTCAATAGCAGGAGAAAGTAAAATAACCCGTCCTTTCTGAAGAATAAAGATTTCATTAGGGTTTTTATCTTTCTCAAAGTAGATAATGGAACCTGGTTTATAATTTCTTGCTATAGGCAAAACAGCCTCCTTTTTTATTCTACTGGAAAAAATGGTAAATTTTTTTTAAACCCTACTAATTGTCTTATTTTTTTTAATAAACAGAGAGGATCTCCGATGCATAATTTTTCTTTTCCCCTGATTTTAAATTTACTGGTTTTTACATTAAATTTTTTAAATATGTCTTTATATTCTTTATCACCATAAAGAGGCATACCCTCAAAAAAAACAAGGGAAACATCCTCCAGTTTTCCATTAATAAGTGAGACGTATGGTTTTTTAACATTACCATCAAGTACTAATAAATCAGCTAAAGCTCCTTTCCTGATAGAACCTATACTGTTTTCCATTCTAAAAGCTTTAGCAGGATTACAAGTTACCATATTTACCAGGGTTCTGTCATCAATATCCTGTTTATATATATTTTTAAAGATTTTTTTTCCAAAATGCATCTCATCTAACAGGTTTAAACCACCTGACATAGGGGAGTCAGTTCCTATGGATACATTAATTTTATTTGACAGCCATTTTTTTACATCACCAGTTCTATTAAACATAAACATATTAGAATTAGGACACCAGATGAGGTTAGATTTATGTTTTGAGACTTCCTGTATGTCTTTATCTGATAAAGATATAGCATGAACAAGAACACTATATTCACCTAATGCATTGTTTTTTAATAAAACATCAATTCCTTCTTCTGCTTCTTTATCATATCCTTCTTCTACATGTGTAATAAAAGAATAATTATTTTTAATAGCTTTTTTATACTCAATCTCAATTCCATCCCCCCATCTTAAATCATATTTACTGCATTCATGGGCAAGAGTATAATTTGTTAAAATCCTTATTGGTAACATTTTTATATATGGTTCATTTACAAAATGAGGAATATGATCTGAAACAGTTGTGGTTCCTGAGAAAAGGTTTCTATAACTACCTAATTCATAAATTATTTTTGGGGGTATTTTTGATCGTTCAGTATAAACAGGTGAACTTTTTAAATCATTGTCCCATGGCAGCCAGTTTAAATAAGGGCCTGATCCAACCCTGGGATAATAATTTCCCAATAAATGGTCATGAGCATTTATAAGCCCTGGAAAAATAATTTTATTCCCAAGATCAAAGATAATATCAGTTTTTTTATCAGGATTTATTTCTTTAATTTTTTTATTTTCAATTTGAATAGAAGCATTTTCAATAAATTCATCCGGAGTAATAATAGCTTTGGCTTTTAATAAGTATTTGTTAATACTCATATATTTATTACCTTTAATTTTTAATTTAATAAAAGAAATTGAGTTGTCAATAAAAATAAAAAGCCAGGTGCCACAAAGGACACCTGACTAACCACAAATTTAAGTACTACAAACCGCACTTTGGCTTTGCCTTTTATTTATCGTCACGTAGAAAAAATCCTTCAGTACTTTATCAGAGAAAAAATATCGTACTCTTTTATTTTTTCTTTTCCATGAAGAAATTCAAGCTCTACAATAAAGCTGTAACCAAGAATTTCTCCATCCAGTTCTTTCACAAGGTTTGCAATAGCCTGACATGTTCCACCTGTTGCAATGAGGTCATCAACAATAAGAATTTTTTCACCAGGTTTAATGGCATCTTTATGAATTGCTAATGTGTCTGTTCCGTATTCTAATTCATAAGTTGCTGTAATATATTCTCTGGGAAGTTTTTTAGGTTTCCTAACAGGAACAAATCCAGCATTTAGCTCACATGCCATAGGTGCTCCAATAATAAAGCCTCTTGCTTCAGGTGATACAATTTTATCTATTTTTTTATCTTTATAATGTTCAACCAATAAAGAAATACTTTCTTTTAAAGCTTCAGGATCTTTCCATAATGTTGTCAGATCTTTAAATATTACTCCTTTTACCGGATAGTCAGGAACATCAGTGATATAATTTTTTAAATCCATAAAATTTCCTCCTTATTAAAAATACCATTTTGGATTAATTGGTTTGTTGTTTCTTAATAATTCAAAATGAAGTATATATTGGTTAACAAAATTACTTTTTCCAGCAATACCAATAATTTTATTTTTATTAATTTTTTGACCTTGCTTGATTATGATTTTATTCAGATAAGCATAAATGGTTGATATATTATTAGAGTACTGAATAATAATAACTTTACCATATCCCCGCATGATTCCGGTGAATTTAACTGTTCCTGATAAAGCAGACTTAATTTCAGCACCTTTTGAGGTTTTGAATTCAATGCCATTACATTGAATTAAATTTTTCCCTTCATTAAAATGATTTAAGATTTTCCCGTTAACTGGTTTTATTAATTTTATATTTAATTTTTTACTTTTCTTTTTTTTCTTATAAGGATATGAGAGATAAATTTTCCTGCCTGCTTTTATTTTAGAAACATTTTTAATTCTATTTATTTTTTTCAGAGCCTTAAGAGAAACATTATACCTCTTTGAGATTCTCCACAAGGTCTCTCCCTTTTTAACAATAACATATTTTCTTTTGCCTGCAAATAATAATATAGGACTTATGAGAATAATAATAAGTATTATTTTTTTCATAATTTAAAATGTTATTGAAAAATTGTTATATTTTTTTTCTTTAATTATATTCCAGTCTGCATCAACATTAATGACTCTTGCCATGGAGGGACCTTGTTTAATTTTATCTAAAAATTTGTAAAGAATAAACTCCTCTCCTTCTGCTAAAATTTCAACATCTCCATTAAATGTGTTTTTAACATAGCCTGTAATATCCATAGAGCGTGCAATATCCTGTGTAAAAAAACGAAACCCTACTCCCTGCACTCGTCCTGACACAGTTAAATGTAATGATTTCAGTTGCATAATAATATTTGTAAATAAAGGGATATATAGAAGAATTCACAGATTGCAAAGCACTGTGCGGGTTCCTTCTCTTTTTATCCAATTTTATAGTTATTATTATTGTCGGAAGAATTACAGAGAAACATTATTTTATTTTAAAAAATTACTTGAAATTTAAATAAAAAATATTATATAATAAAATTATGAATCTTGTAATTAAATTATCAAAAGATCAATATAGTTCAGGGGATATATTTGAAAACCCATTTCCTGAAGGTCATAAAATTTATAAATTATATATATACCCTGATCCAAAATATAATAATGACTGGGTAGCAGCCTTATGCGGTGAGAATGAGGAAATAAGCGACAAGGATAGGATTATTATAAATAAAGATATAATGAAAAGAAGAGTATCTCATGGTTCAAATTATTGTCCATTTGTTACAAGAGACGAGGCAATGAAATTATTGAGTGATACCCTGTCCCAATATAATACAGGTGAAGGGATGTTAACCTTTACACAATAGCTTACAGAAGATGTCGGGATGGCGGGATTTGAACCCGCGGCCTCAGCGTCCCGAACGCTGCGCGCTAAACCAACTGCGCTACATCCCGTTTCTTAATCTTTTAATCTTTCTATTTTTTGTCTGAATTTAAATTGGAATTCAATTTTTTTCTCAATTTTATCTTTATCTTCCTTACTGGTACTTTTATCTTTTTTTTCTTTATATAATATTATATCAGATAAAATAAGGGTGATATCTTTAGCATAACCACTTAAGCGTTCAAAAGGTAAAATTCCCACTATAGTAATATTTGGATATATTTTTCCACCTTTAAACAGGGTTTTTGCAGCTTTTTTTCTTTTATAATAATCATCTGTTAAGTAAGACTGTTTTGTATATCTTTCAAAAACATAAGAATATTCATATTGCTGATAAACAGTTGATGGATATAAACTTTTAAATGATTCATAAGTTAAAGCTTGAAATTGATGACCCAGTCCATCCAGTATAACAGCATTTTGCAGATTAAAATCAATCTTTCCTTTTCGGGTATTTTTAATAGTTATTTTAAATGCAGTTAGCAGAGGAATATCACCTTCCATGTAAGGATTATTATCTTCTGCCATTTTACTTAATTCTATTTTATCAAGATACCGGATTGTTATAAAAACCCCATTTTTTTTAGTATTTACTGTTTTTTTTTCTATTTTTAGTTCAGGAGCAGGGATAGGAATCATTCTCCTTATAATCTCTGGTTTGGATGCACATTGTATGAATACAAGAAAAAATAAAAAACTGTATATAATTTTGTTCATATGAATATATTACAAAACAAATATTTTTTGTCAAGGAAAAAATGGAAAAATGGGGACGGTGCGTACTTTGTAACTTTATTATTTTGGCAATTAGTTATATAAAATTCGAACAAATCAATAAAGTTACAAAGTACGCACCGTCCCCATTTTTTTACGCCTAAGGCACCTCCAATTAAAAAATAATTTGACTAATGCCTCTAAGGCGGTATATTCAAATTGATACATAATATCGTCCCTAACAAAAGGAGAAAGATATGCTGAAAAAAATTATTGGTGTTTTTGTTATTATAACTTTTTATATCACAGGGCTTTATGGAAGTTACTACGGGTATATAAAAGGAGGAGCAGAATTCAGCAAGCCTGATAATGATAATGGGGAATTTAATCCCTACATGGAATTTTATACTTTTAATGATGTGAGGCAGGGGCCTGTAACAAGGGCAAAGCTTGTTTACAAATATGATAAAGAAGATAAAGAGTTTGATGCTTACACAATAGACAGCTTTTATGTTTATATGGACAATTATAATGTGCAGAAAAAAAAGACATGGTATATCCATTTAGGCGATGATACATATTCTTATACTCCTGTAACTTTATAGGCAAGTGATTTAAAAGGAATAAATGGAGGAGTAAATTTATTACTGGATGATAAATCTCTAATTAACTCAGTGAGTATAATGGGGTTTTTAGGGTTTACAAAAGAGAAAATAAAAGGATATAAAGCAGCTCCTTCAGAAGACTCATCACTTAATAAAAATGGACAATTCCAGCAGAATAATTATGGCGGTGGAATAAGCTGCAATATCAGTAAAAAATTTAAAGTAGAACAGTTATACGCCCTGTTTAATGATAATAAAAATTCATTAAAATCAAATGAGAATTATCTTGCAGCACCATTAAAAAATCAAATAATTGGGACAAAAGTAGGTTATTATACACGGGAAACAAGAATTTATTTAAATTATGCTTTATCAACTTATGATTCTGATATATTTGATAACAGCAATAAAGAATTAAAAGGGAGTGCGGTTTATCTTGAAGGGGAAAATGCTTTTACCAGTGACTTTCGTTTTATTGGGAAAATATATTATATTAATGAGGAGTATTTTTCAACAGCAGTGCCTGAATTTGAGAATGACATGATGAAATTTTATTTAGGATATGACTGGAAAATAGAATCTTTTGATATTTATCACAATGGATATTATAAGAAAAATAATTTAGCTGGAAAACCAATAGAAGAAGTATTAACAATTAAGGAAATGGGAACCAGATTAAATGGAACATATCATTATTCAACGGATTTAAGTTTTACATTAAGGACAAGATTAGTACAGGCAAAAACAGAAAAAGAAGTTAATGAAAACAAAGATGACTGGGTTATGTATGAGGGAGGAGTTGATGTAATAAAAATGTTTTATTTTGGTTCTGTGTTTAAGTATTTACAGATAACTTTAACAGGCACTTATAATAATAAAGATAATGATTCTATTGTAAGCGGTATAGAATCTGATGATGAGAATACTATTAATGGTGGAATAATAAGTGCCCTTGATTTATTCAGGATTGAGAATAATCTGGATTTTATGGTTTATCAGATAAAAACAGGAGATGTAAAAGAGAATATCATTTCAGCAGGAGAGAAATTTACTTATAGAATTAAGCCTGAAAAATGGAAGAGTTATTTACAGTATAATATTGCAATTGATTCCCAGAGCGGCACTAAGATATATACAAAAAATACAATATGGTATGGAAATGAAGTGTATTTAGTTTACAATCAGAGCATAAAAGCAGATATCGGGTATGAAGATTATAATATGTATGAAGGTGATGATTCTTATAAGCAGTTTATGTCTAAACTAGAATATAAATATGTTTTTTAAATGAGCTGGTTCGAGTTATGAAACTCGAACCAGCAGCCATAAATAGAGGTTCGAGCCTTAGAAACTCGAACCAGCTTTTAGTTATTTTTTAAGAATATGGCAATTATTGTTGAATTATTCTGATTTCAACGCGTCTGTTTCTTTGGCGTCCTATCTCAGTTTTATTTGTAGTGACAGGGCTTGTTTCTCCATAACCTTTAGAAATTATCCGGCTTTTCAGGAGCCCTTTTTTAAGAAGATATTTTTTAACAGAATTTGCTCTTCTTTGTGATAATCTCCTGTTATAAGCATCTTTTCCAATATTGTCAGTATGACCTGCAATTTCAATTATAAGGTTTATATTTTTTTTCATCTCTTTTACCAGGGTATTAATGGATTTGAAAGAAATTGATTTAAGAGTATGTTTGTTAAAGTCAAAATAAACATTTTCAAGAGTATAAATTTTTATATATTTTGTAACAACCCTGATGTTAAATGGTTGGTTTATAGTCATGCGTTTTTGCTTATCTGAAATCTCAATAATTTTTCCAAAATCAAAAGTTTTTCCAAATTTTTTTATAATTATTTGATATGTTTTTCCATGTGGAAGTAATATGGAAAATTTGCCATCAATATCAGTAATGCCTGTATAAAATTCATCTTCATTTTCATTGATAATTTCAATAACTGCTCCCTGTTCCGGGATTTTATCATAATCAGTAACAGTAAAATTAACAAGAGCTTTTATAAAAGATGGTTCTAATTTTTCAGAATATAGAGATAAGTTAAGGTTTTGTGTTAATAATAGGATTATAAATATAATTATTTTTTTCATTACTTTTAAAAGGGCTTTGACACTTTGCATTAAATATAATGAGAAAATATAAAAAGTCAAATAGAACAAAAAAAATTGAAAAAATAAATAACAGTATTAAGTTTTTGAATAAGAGTGATAAAAAGGAGGAATTAAAATGGTTGTTATTTTAATGGTATTAATTTTTTGTTGTAATTCTCATTTTTTGCTTGCAGATAAATTTGATGAAATGGAAAAAAGATTAAATGAAAAAATGAATAAAATTGAAGAAAAATTTGATAAAGCCAGCCGGCGTCTTGATGAAAAATTTGCCAGGGCCCTTGATGAAGAATGGTTTAATGTTAAATTTAAAGATGGAGAATTGTTTTATCCTGATCCTAAACCTGTTCAAGTTCCTAAAGCTCCTCCAACATCCAGGCCTATTAAGGTAGATAAAACACCTCTGGTAAATGTTCCGACACCTTTGCCTGTTCCTGTTATAGATAAAGAACCGGTTAAAAAACCTGAACCGTTAAAAGATGAGTATAATATTCAATTTGATTTTTTAGGTACCCCTGTAACAGTTACATTGCCCAAAAAAATAAAAAGTATTAAGTCTGTTTCTTTGAACAATAAAAGTATAGCTAAATTCTGGAAAACAATATGCTCATATAATCATCAAACTATTTTTAAACAGTTAAATAATTATCAAAAGTCATTGTTAAAAAATGACTGGGCTTATTTAATGTTTTTAGAAATAATGTCAAAAGAGATTTTTTCAGCCAAGGATGCTGACAGGAGAAATATACAGAATCTTTATACATGGTTTTTATTGATTAAAACAGGATATCAAGCCAGAATTGGCTATGATAAAAAAAAGATTTATCTTCTCCTACCGGCAACAACAATGATTTATGGAAAATCTTATTTTAAACTTGATGGTAATAAGTTTTATAAATTATCTACACAGCCTGTTAAAGAAGAAAAAAGTTCAATTTATACTTATCCTGGGAAATATCCCGGGGCTGATAAAAAACTTGAACTTCGGATAAAGGAATGGCCTACGTTAAAGCAGGTTGAAAAAGAAAGAAAACTTATATTTAAATACCAGGGGAAAAAATATGTTATTACTATTATATATGAAGATCAGATTGTTAATTTTGTCAAAGATTATCCTCAAACTACAATAGATGCTTATGCAGGGGCTCCTTTTTCAGATCTTTCCAGAGAAAGTTTTTTTAAAGAAATTGCTAAATTAGTAGATGGAAAGTCAGAAACTTCTGCTGTTAATCTCCTTTTATCGTTTGTCCAAAATTCATTTTCTTATAAAACAGATCAACAACAGTTTGGATATGAAAAATGGTTTTTTGCAGAAGAGACCTTGAATTATCCATACAGTGACTGTGAAGACCGTTCTGTGATTTTTGCAAGGCTGGTTCAAGAATTTCTTGGTCTAAAAGTAGTATTTCTGAATTATCCACAGCACATGGCTGTTGCTGTTCGTTTTTCAAAACCAGTTAAAGGTGATAAGGTTAAATACAAAGATAAATGGTATATCATTTGTGATCCTACTTATATTGGTGCAACTTATGGCAAGGCAATGCCTCAATTTAAAAATGTTTCACCTGAAATAACAGAGATATAAGGACTTAATGATGAAATTATTGATAAATTGTTTTAAAATAATCAATTGTTTTAGATAATGCTTCATCAAAATCATAAGAAGTATTAAATCCCAATAATTTTAATTTTAAATTATCAGCATAAGAATGTTTGATATCTCCTGCTCGTTCCTCCTGATGGATAATAGATGATGATGAATGGGTTAATGTTTTAATTTTTTGGGCTAATTCATTAATGGTTATACATCTGCCAAGGGCTACATTATAGATAGAATCTCCTTTTTCAGCAGCCAGGATATTTGCCTGAACTACTTCCTTAACAAAAATGAAGTCCCTTGTTTGTTCTCCATTACCAAAAATAGTGATGTTTTCATTTTTTAATGCTTGTTTTAAAAAGATAGGGATTGCAGCAGCATATTGAGAATTAGGGTCCTGTCTTGGTCCAAAAATATTAAAGTATCTGAGACTTGTTGTAGGGATATGGAATTCATCTTTATAAATTTTCATATAGTATTCCCCGGATAATTTACTGACTGCATATGGACTTTTTGGCTCCGGGATCATGTCTTCTTTTTTAGGTAAAACCGGGTTATCACCATACACAGCAGCAGAGGATGACAGGATTACTTTTTTAACATTACATTCTCTTGCTGCTTCAAGAATATTTAATGTGCCATGAGTATTAATTTTTTCTGTCTCAATAGGATTTGACAAAGATTCAGGTACACTGATTAATGCAGCTAAATGAAATACATAATCAACTCCATACATCCATTTTTTCAGTTTGTTGTAGTCAGTCACACTGGCTTTAACAAATTTTACATTAAAATTTTTTATATTTTTTTCAAAGCCTGTTCTTAAATTATCAAAGACAATAACATCTTCATTTTTATAGTGTTCCACAATATGGCTTCCAATAAAGCCGGCACCTCCTGTTACCATAATTTTCATTGCAGCCTCCTTGTTAGTTTAAATATATATGTTTAAATTTTTTTTCCATGTTTTTTATAAAATGTATCGACTAATGAATTATTTTTTTTTGAAACCACAAATCAATTTTTTTCTTGACTTTTTTTATTTTTATAGTATTATATAAGTATGATGACACGAGTCATCATATAATTAATGGTAATATTTTAGATTTTCTAAAATTGTAGTGTAGGAGTTAAGACTTTAGTCTTT
>CBDVEP010000102.1:0-11542 GCA_965373035.1 uncultured bacterium | reverse complement strand
ACTTTAGTCTTTTATAAGCCTTTTATAAAATTCTAAAGAATTAATTCCTTCATCAGAACAATAAATTGCACCATAATTTATATTATATTATTCTTTTTTAGAAAATCTAAATTATTACTATTTTTTTAAAAAAAGTAGAAAAGAGTTATGAGCTATCTGGTGTGAAAGAAAAAATTAAAGATAAAAAATATCCTCCTGTTATTACTATTATTGAGCCTTTAAATTATCAAAAAGTAACAGGAAATGTATTAATTAAGGGAAGTGCATCAGATAATAAGGAATTAAAAAAAATAGAATTGCAAATAGATAATGGAGATTATTTTACACCATTGAAAATTATAATTAATTCTAAAAATAAATGGTACTGGGAACATACATGGGATACATCAGGATTTACAAATAGAGAAATCAATATCAGGGCAATAGCTTATGACAGTGCAGGGAATATAACACCAGAATCTATTTATGTTTATGTTGATAATTTTGATAAATCTTTTATCCATAGAAAAGGAGACAAGCTTGTACAGGGAACAGATGAAGATGAAATTTATTTGCGTGGTGTAGCATTTGGAAATAGTGTATGGAGTGATATTGAAATACCTTCCTCACATCATAATGATATAGATTTTCAAAGAGTTAAAGATATGGGTATGAATGTAATACGGTTTTATTTAAATTATAAAACATTTGAGGATGATAGTAATCCTTATGTTTATAAACAAACAGGCTGGGATTGGCTGGATCAAAATGCTGCATGGGCAAAACAGTATGGTATTTATCTTATTTTAAATATCCATGTTCCACAAGGTGGGTTTCAATCCCTGGGTGAGGGTCTTGCACTCTGGGATGTACCTGAAAATCAAAGTCGGTTTAAAGCATTATGGAGAGCTATTGCATGGCGTTATCGTAATGAACAGATTATTGCTGGGTATGATTTACTTAATGAACCGTATGTTTCAGGTAGTGTAAACCAGTGGAAGACTCTTGCTCAGGAGACAGTTGATGAGATTCGGGAAGTAGATAAAAATCATCTTCTCATTATTGAACAACTCTTAGGTGTAACTAATGATTGGTCAACTTTTCATAACCCATCTTATACTCAGTTTTTAGTTGATGATAATAATGTAATGTATGATTTTCATTATTATTATCCATCTGATTACTCACATCAGAATATATTTGGAAATGCTGAAGGAGGTGCTTATCCTGATACTAATAAGGCTGTTTTTCCAATTGACTTAATATGGGCATGGGCAACTTTTGATAATCAAAATCTTCCTTCCGGTGATACAGATTGGACAAATCTGGAAGGTGTAAAATTTCATGTAACAGATCCTTCTTTTATTGCAGCAAAACCAGCTCTTATTGCAAAAGCCACTGGAAGCGGTACAGTTTATTTTGATGATTTTATTATAAAAGAATATGACCAGAACACTAATTTTGTTCGTACCATTATAGCTGCTAACCTTGAATTTACAAATAAAGGCTGGTACTTCTGGAGTGAAGATGGCAGTGGAGAATATGGGGTGAGTGAAACTGAGAGTCATCAGGGTTCTAAATCCATTTTTATTAAAAACACAACAAAAGATGCAAATTTATCCTGCTGGCAAATGCGATTTGAGGTTAAACAGGGATACTTTTATTCTATAAGCGGATGGATGAAAGGAGTTAATATTGATGTTAATGCTGAATGTAAGTTTCGGATTGATTTTGATAAAAGTGAGTCAGGTGCTGTCATACATCATAGAGACAAAGATTATTTAGAATATGAGCTTGATCTTTATTCTAAGTTTGGAAAAGAAAATAATGTTCCTATGTATGTAGGTGAGTTTGGTTTGTATCATGATTGTTTCAGAGATGACAGAGGTGGATTAAACTGGATTAGTGACATGTTAGAGTTTTTAAATAAAAAGAAGATACATTTTACTTATCACAGTTATCATGAACAATGGTTTGGTATTTATACTAATTGGGCTGAACAGCTCCCTGACCCTGCTTATGAAAATACTCCTTTAGTGGATTTGTTTAAAACTTATTTAAAATAGCTAAAAAATATAAATCGTAATGGGTCACTTAACGGAGGAGTTAAGGCTTTAGCCTTTTATAATTGATTCTATATTAATAATAATAAAAGTCTAAAGTCTTAATTCCTTTGCAAAAAAGATAGAGGAGTTAAGTCTTTAGACTTTTAAGAGGAGATGATTGGAAAATGTATAAAACAAATAAATATTAGAAAAGTATTATAACACCTATTTCAAAAATTAGTTTGATATATTAAATAAATGTGTTATATTGTTTAATATAGTGAAAAGTTGTATTTAAATACAAACCGGAGGTATAAGTGAAAACAACAATGGAACCAGTATTAACTATTTATATTCATAAAGGTGAAAAAATGTATGTAGCTGAATGTCTTGAAATTGATGTTATTACTCAGGGAAATACAATTGATGAAGCAGTAAAAAATATAAAAGAAGCAATTGCTCTTTATTTTGAAGGGGATGATACCCCCGAAATATCCTTACCAGATGAACCACCAGTTATTTTAGGTTTGGGAATTAGAGAATATGTCCGAACATAAATATCCTAATATCTCAGGAAAAGATTTAGTAAAAATTTTAACAAGGTTGGGTTATGAAATTGTTCACCAAAAAGGAAGTCATATAAAATTAAAAAAGATGTATTCTGATGGTAAGCATATAATTATAGTTCCTAATCATAAGAAGATAGACCGTGGGACATTAGGAAGCATTATTAAAAGAATGACAAAATATATTTCCAAAGAAGAATTTTTGAAAATGCTTAAATAAAAGAATTATAGGTATAGTTCTAACTTAATACGATATCAGTAGTAGCTTTATTTAAAAAAGGAATTTTAAATATTGTATAAAATTGGTTATTAAATGTAAGAATATGAAAACATTATGAGAATTTACATAATAAGATAAAAGACTAAAGTCTTAATTCCTTGCAAAAAAGATAGAGGAGTTAAGTCTTTAGACTTTTATTTAAAGTATTTTGTAAAATATAATAAAAGACTAAAGTCTTAATTCTTAATAAAAGAATATATAAGTGACTTCTTACTATTAAAAATTAGATATTTTGTTTGACTTTTTAATTATTTTTAGTAAATTTGTCCTAATCAATTAGGATTTTAATTAATAGTGTAGCTATTATAAAAAAATTTTAGGAGGTTATTCAATGTTAAAAAATTTTAAAAATTATGTTTTGCTATTTCTTGTAATAGCATTTATTTTTTGTGGTTGTATTAAAAAGAAACCAGAAGCAGATTTTGAAATTCGTGTTGCTTTCTGGGGGTCACCTGAGGAATTTCAGATTATCAGGCAGACTGTTGATGAATGGGCTAAAAAAAATAAGCCTGATTTTGAAATTGATTTTGAGCATATTCCATGGGGTAATTATCTCAGTAAGATAATAACTGAATATGGTGGTGGAGCCGCACCTGATGTTATTGCTGTGTCAACTACTTTTTTCCCTGCTTTTTATGAAAAAAATGTTTTACTATCTTTAGAGGAATTTATTAAAAATGATAAGGAGATAAAGAAAGAAGATTTTTTCAGTAAGATTTTGAATTTTTTTTCCAAAAAAAATCAATTATATGTTCTTCCGCGTGATATTGCACCTGTTGCCTGTATTTATTATAATAAAAAAATATTTGACCAGGAAGGTATTCCTTATCCTGATGGGAGCTGGACATGGAGTCAGTTTGCTAAGCTTGCTCAACAGTTAACAAAATATGAAACACGGGCTGGAAAGAAGGTTGTATCTCAATATGGCTTTTTTACAACGTTCTGGAACAATTTTGTTCTCTCCAGTGGGAATTATTTTGTTAATGATGTCAATAATCCTACTAAGAGCACAATTAATAAGTCAAGTTTTAAAAAAGGAATTCAATTTTATTATGATTTGATTTATAAATATAAAGCTATGCCGTCATATCAAAATTTAGGTTCAATTGATTTAACTGATACCCAATTGTTTATGACTGGAAGAGTAGCTATGCTGGGAAGTGGGATATGGTTAACTCCTGAATTTAGAAAAATTACAGGATTTGACTGGGACATCGCTTTATGGCCAAAAACAGATGATGGTGTTTTAAAAGTAGAAGCAGGTGGTTCAGGATATGGTATTTTAAATACTACTAAACATCCGAAAGAAGCATGGTTAGTTGTAAAGGCTTTAGCTCAAAGACCAGGCCAGAAAATTTTAGCAAGAACAGGTCTTGCTCAGCCTGCAGTTAAGGAAATTGCTTATGGACCTGATTGGGCAAAGGATTTAAAAAGTAAGCCTCATCATAAATATATTGTTAATGATGCTGTTAAATATGTTGTTTTTAAACCTTTTGCTAAAAAATGGACTGAAATTGAAGGAAAATATATTTATCCATCCATGGATAGAATTGTAAATAAATTGGAGAGTATTAATAAAGAACTTAAAGATTTACATAAGCATGTTAATGAAGAATTAAAGAGTGATTAAGTATAAATAGTCTGTTGTAAATTTTTTTTTGGAATTAATTTATCCTAAAGGGCAGATTTTATAGGTAATAATTCAGATTTTCTAAAAAAAATAATATATACAAATTATGGTGCAATTTATTGCTAATGATGAAGGAATTAATTCTTTAGAATTTTATAAAAAACTTATAAAAGACTAAAGTCTTAACTCCTACAATACAATTTTAGAAAATCTAAAATATTACTTTTATAGCTTAAAAGATAAAACTCTAAAGAGTTAAATCCAAAAGGGATTGCAGAATGAAATATTGTAGGGACAGGTTTAAACCTGTCCCTACTACTAAAGGAGCATAGATGAAATACGGGTACTTTAAAGATAATGAATATATCAACACAAATCCTGAAACACCAAAGTCATGGATTAATTATCTGGGTACAGATGAATATTGTGCTTTAATTGATAATAATGCAGGAGGATACAGTTTTTATAAATCACCAAAAACAGGAAGAATTTTAAGGTACAGGTTTAATAGCATTCCCATGTCCCGTTCAGGACGATATGTTTATATTAAAGATATAAACAGTAAGGAATACTGGAGTGTAAGCTGGCAGCCCAGGGGGTTAGATTTAGGAAAGTTCAAAACTAAAACCATTCATGGACAGGGTTATACTGTTATAGAGTCAGAGTATCAGAATATTTTTGCCAGGATAACATATTATGTACCCCTTGACAGCCCAAGAGAGATATGGTATTTGGAACCGGAAAATAAAGGCAATAGGGACAGGAAATTGGACATTTTTAATTATGCAGAGTTTGGCTTGTGGTATAGTTTTCTGGATATGCTTGACCTCCAGTATATTTTATATACAGCCCGAATGAGTTATAAGAATGATTTTATTATTTATCATCATCGTAATGCTGGAGGCATTGATAATTATGCTTATTTTACATCCACACAAAAAGTAATTGATTTTGATACAGATAGAGAGACATTTATAGGTAGTCATAGAGATGAATCCATGCCTCTTGCTGTTGAAAAAGGAAAATGTTTTAAATCTGCTTATCATGGAGGCAATCCATGTGCATCACTGCGGCATAGGATAACATTAAAAAAAGGACAAAAAAAGATAATTACTTATATACTTGGTATAGGAAAAGCAGATAAAAAGCAGATAACTTTAAAAGAGAAATATAAAAAAAATTATGCAAAACAGGAAATACAAGAGATAAAGGAACACTGGAATGAGTTATTAAATTTTTTTCAGGTAAAAACTCCTGATAAGGAAATAGATGTTATGGCTAATGTTTGGAATCAATATCAATGCCATACTACATTTAAATGGTCACGGAGTGCTTCTTTTATAGAAGCAAGTGGGCGGGATGGTTTAGGTTATAGAGATTCTTCACAGGATGTACTTGGGGTTTTGCATGCATTACCGGAAAAAGTTAAATTAAGGATAATTGATTTATTAAAAGGCCAGGTAAGTGACGGCAGTGCTTTTCATCAGATACAGCCGTTAAATATGACACCAGGTAAAGGTGAAAAACCAAAAGTTCTTTATTCGGATGATCACCTGTGGCCAATTCTTTCTGTTTCATATTATTTAAAAGAAACCGGTGATATTGAATTTTTAAAAAGAAAAATCCCTTTTTATGATAAAGGTGAGGGTACAGTTCTTGAGCATATGAGAAAAGCTATTAACTTTTCCTTAAAACACAGGGGAAAGCATAAGCTCTGTCTGGGTTTATATGCTGATTGGAATGATTGCCTTAATTTAACAGGAAAAGGGGAAAGTGTCTGGACTACTCTTTTACTTTATAAGGTAATGGAAGACTTTCTGGATATAGTTTTATTAATTAAGAGACAGGATTATTATGAAAAGTATAAAAAGGAAAGAGAAGAGATAAAAGAAGTTCTGAATAAATATGCATGGAATGGAAAGTGGTTTAACAGGGCATATCTTGATCATGGCGAAGTAGTAGGGTCTTTTAAAAATAAAGAAGGAAAGATTTTTTTAAATCCCCAGTCATGGGCTATTTTTTCCGGTTTAGCTGATAAGAAACAATCCAGGAGTATTATTAAAAATGTAGTTAAACATTTAGAAACAAAGTATGGCCTGGTCTTATTCTGGCCGGCTTATTCAGATTATAATGTTCATATAGGATCAATGACTGGTTTTCCAAAAGGTTTAAAGGAAAATGCAGGTATTTTCTGTCATACAAATCCATGGATGGTTATTGCTGATACAATTTTAGGAAATGGAGATTTAGCTTATAAACATTTTAAAAGTACACTTCCCAGTCATTATAATAATAAAATAGAAAAATTTACAGAAGCCCCTTATGTTTATACACAGTTTATAACAGGAATAGAAAACAAGAAATTTGGCAGGGCTGAAAATCCATGGCTGACAGGCACTGCTTCATGGAATTTTGTGGCTGTATCCCAGCATATATTAGGAATAAGACCTGATTATAATGGGCTAATTGTTGATCCCTGTATTCCCAAAAACTGGAAGAAGTTTAAAGTTCAGCGTATTTTTCGTGGTGCTAAATATTATATTACAGTAAAAAATCCAAAAGGAATCTCTAAAGGAATTCAGCAGATTAAATGTAATGATGTTGTTGTTAAAAATCCTATTCCTGTTATGAAAAAATGTACGGAAAATCATGTAGAAGTTATAATGGGATAACTAAAATGATTAATAAAAAAATTACTATAAAAGACATAGCAAAAGCCAGTGGAGTTTCATCTTATACAGTTTCAAAAATTTTAAGTGGAAATCCAGAAGCCAGCAAGGAAACCCAGAAGCGTGTTTTAAATGTAGTAAAAAAATTAAAATATATACCTGATCCCCTGGCCCAGGGTATGCGAAAAAAGTCATTGCATAGTATCACAATTATATTGCCTTATGAAAAAGGCAGATTTTCAACATTATATTTTGATCAATTATTACGCGGAGTCAATGATGCAGCTTTAAAATGCGGTTATTATTTATTAATTATTATTGAAAGTAAAAAGAATTTATCTAAATTAAATTATTTTTATGGAAAATTTGAAAATAATCCATTATTAAATAATTTAATAGTTATTGCACCAAATAAACTTGAGGTTAAAAACTTAAGACCTTTATATAAGTTTAAAAAAATAATCTTAATAAATGCAAGAGATAAAGAGATTCCTTATATAACTATTAATAATTTTAAAGCCATGTATGAAATGACAGGTTATTTAATTAAAAAAGGTCATAAGGTTTTAGGTTATTTAGATGCAAGGCATTTTTCATTTGATTCTGTTGAGCGATTAAATGCATATAAACAAGCTTTAACTGATCATAATATCCCTGTTGATAAATCTTTAATTGTCTCTTCAAATTATAATTTAAAAGATATTGGAACAGCAGCAGATTTTTTACTAAAAAATAAAAAACTATCAGCTATTATTACCTTTTCTGATTTACTTTCTATTTACCTGTTAAAAGTTTTATTTAACAAAGGGATAAAAGTGCCGGATGATATTGCAGTTACAGGTTTTGATAATATTAAATTTAGTGAAATTATGATCCCTGCTTTAACAACTGTTGAACAGCCTTTATATAAAATGGGTAAAAAGGCATTTGAATTAGTAGTCAGTAAAGACCCTAAACAATCCGTAGAATTCAATTGTAAGCTTCTGCCTCGTGAGTCAGCATAATTGTAGTTATTTCCCGATTATTTTCTTTTCTTCCAGAGTTAATTACCTACCTTTTGGTTTCCATTTAGGCATAATAACAATTAAATCAGGACAGTCATTCTGTATTCCCTACTATCTATGTAGATTAAAAGAAAATATCTTGCCAAATAAATTAGTATTATTATATTCTAATATCAAAAATGTAATTAATTTTTAAAAAGGTAATATTTCAGGTTTTCTAAAAAATAATATAATATAAATTATGGTGCAATTTATTGTTTATGATGAAGGAATTAATTCTTTAGAATTTTATAAAAGACTAAAGTCTTAACTCCTACACTACAATTTTAGAAAACCTAAATTATTACTTAAAAAATAATATTTTTTTTAAAAATTGTTAAATAGTTAAAAGAGGTAAAAAATTATGTATTTAAACAAAACAGATTTAAAAGAAATTATTAATGTTATAAACACAATGAAATTAAAGAATGATGATGTTGTATTAATGATGTTTGGTGAAAAAAAAACACCTGATATTAATAAATTAATATTAGAATTAAATAAAAGAAAGATTAATTTTTTTGGTGGGATTTTCCCTGGTATTATTTATAAAGATAAGAAATATGAAGAAGGGGTCATTATAAATGTCTTACCATCATTAGCAAAACCTTTCTTAATAAAAGGATTGAATACAGTTAACATTAAAATACCATATTTTGGGGAGCAAATATTAAAACAGCGTGATAAAAGATATACAGCATTTGTTTTTGTAGATGGATTAACCTCTAATATATCTTTATTTATTTCGGAACTGTTTAACAGGCTTGGAAATTCTGTGCATTATTTTGGAAGTGGTGCAGGGTCATTAAGTTTAAAGCAAAAGCCATGTCTTTTTACTTCTGAAGGATTCATACAGGATGCTGCTATTGTTACTTTTATTAAACTGGAAAGTCTTTTAGGAGTCCGACATGGCTGGAAAAGATTGATGGGTCCACTTGTGGCAACCAGGACTAATAAAAATATTATTATAGAATTAAACTGGGAAAATGCATTTGATATTTATAAAGAAACAATAAAAGAAGACTCAGGAAAAAAAATTACAAAGAACAATTTTTTTAGTATTGCTAAAGAGTATCCTTTTGGGATTTATAGAGAAAAAGCTGAATTTATTGTGCGTGACCCAATTAAAGTTAATGCTAAAGGGGAAATTATCTGTGTAGGTGAGGTCCCTGAAAATACTGTGTTATGTATTTTAAAAGGAGAAAATTCATCCTTGATACATGCTGCTGGCAAAGCAGCAGATGATTGTAAGGATTGTAAAAATGAAAAAATACATCAGGCAATAATAATTGATTGTGTATCAAGAACTCTCTTTCTGGGAGATGATTTTGCCAGTGAACTGAAAAAAATACAGGAGAAGATTACATCAATATGTAAATTTATAACTCCGGAAGGAGTTTTATCCTTAGGCGAGATATCCTCTTACGGAGAAGAGTTTGTTGAGTTTTTTAATAAAACTATAGTAGTAGGCATGTTTTATGAGTGATCCATTAAAATCAACAGAAATAATACAGAATATTTCCTTGCTTTATGAATTATCATTAGCTGTTGGGCAGTCATTAGATTTAAAAACCAATTGTGATATATTTTTAAAAATGCTTATGGCAAGGAAAGATTTTGGTTTTGCTTCTGTCTGGATTAAAAATAAATATTTAATTAAGAAAAATAATAATGATTGTGCATCACTTGTTTATGCTCATCCAGAATTTCGTATTAAAGATAAAGAAATTTTTTTTAAGCACCCATTATTTTCTTTTTTAAAAAACAAAGAATTTTTTAGTCTCTCTACTTCCAGTAAGAATTTTTCATCTATAATAACTGAGAAAGGAATAGATAGTGGAACATATGCAATATTTGCTCTTGGAGATTTAGGCTTTTTAAAGTTTTTTTCAATGATAAGAAAAGAACCTTTTGAGGATAAAGAACTTAATCAGCTTAGAAATGTGATTTCAAAATTTATAATATCTTTAAAAGGATGCCTTTTACATGAAGAAGTAAAAGAGGAAATTGCTGAGAGGAAACGTGCAGAAGAAGAGCTTGCACAGGAAAAGGAAAGACTGGACATTACATTAAAATCCATTGGAGATGGTGTTATTACTACTGATATAAATGGCAGGGTAATGCTAATGAATAATGTCGCGGAAAAACTCACTGGTTGGCTGTATAAAGAAGCTATTGGAAGATTTCTTACAGATGTTTTTTATATTATTAATGAAAAAACACGAAAAAGATGTGAAAACCCGGTTGAAAAAGTGATTAAAACGGGAAATATTGTGAACCTTCCAGGTAATACTATTTTAATTTCAAAAGATGGAACAGAGCATCTTATTTCTGACAGCGGGGCTCCTATACGAGATAGAACAAGAAGGATTATAGGAATTGTTCTTGTATTTAATGATATTACGGAAAAAGATAAATTTGAAAAAGACATTCAAAAAGCTCAGAAGCTTGAATCATTAGGTATTTTAGCTGGTGGTATTGCTCATGATTTTAATAATATTTTAACTTCTGCTTGTGGTAATATTTCCTTATCTATGATGTATACTAACCCTGATGAAAAAATTTATAAAAGACTTCAGAAAGCAGAAAAAGCATTACTCCGGGCAACAGGATTAACACAACAATTACTTACATTTTCAAAAGGAGGAGCACCTGTTAAAAAAATATCATCTATTTCTGATTTACTGAAAGATGCAGCCTTATTTGCTTTAAGTGGATCTAATGTAAAATGTAAATTTTCAGTCCCTGATAATCTCTGGGCTCTTAAAATGGATGAAGGACAGATTAATCAGGTAATTAATAACTTGATTATTAATGCTTGCCAGTCTATGCCTGATAGTGGAACTATTAAGGTAACTGCTGAAAATATAATTGTTAGAGAGAGAGACATGCTGCCCTTAACAGAAGGGACATACATTAAAATAAGTATCAAGGATCAGGGGATAGGTATATCTGATGAGCATCTTTTAAAAATATTCGATCCTTATTTTACTACTAAACCAAAAGGAAGTGGATTGGGTTTAAGTGTTGTTTATTCCATTATTAAAAAGCATGATGGACATATATATGCAGAATCAAAAGGCAAGTTCGGAGCAACCATTAGTTTTTATTTACCAGCATTAGAAAAGGAAAAAATAGTACAAATACAAAATGCTCCTGAAATACATAAAGGCACAGGAAAAATATTATTAATGGATGATGAGGATTATGTATTAGATGTAACTGGTGAGATTATTAAACTTTTTGGATATAAAGTAGAATATGCTAAAAATGGAGAAAAAGCCATTAAGTTATATAAAAAAGCAAAAGAGCAGGGCGAACCATTTGATG
>CBDVEP010000101.1:0-11643 GCA_965373035.1 uncultured bacterium | reverse complement strand
ATTGCTTCGTCGCTAACGCTCCTCGCAATGACAATTACCATGAAATTTTGAGAAGATACGTATTAGGGGTAAATATTTAAAAAAAAGTTCTTGACTTTTTATTTTAATACTGTATATTTGTTCAGTATATTAATTCAATAGCCCCTCCCATGCTATTGGATATACAAAGGATGAACTAGGGGCTGTCTAAAACGTCCATTTTATACAGCCCCTTGAACTACATAGATTATAAGTAGATAACAGGGAAGGGCTTATTTGTATATTTATCATGGAGGCAGATGATGGAAAAAGATAAACTAACTAAAGCACAAGATAGGGTATTGACTTTTATTAAGGGGTACATGAAAAAGAATAATCTTCCGCCTACTTATGAGGAAATCGCGGATAATTTTGGATTTAAATCAAAAAATTCCGTAGAGACTCATCTGCAGGCTCTCCAGCGTAAAGGAGTGATTAACCGGATTGAGAAGAAATCAAGAGGTATCAGGCTTAGTAACTCCCTTCAAGAAGATAAAGAACATTTAATTCCTCTGGTAGGGACAGTTGCAGCAGGGTCACCGATATTGGCTGAAGAGAATATTTCCGAGTACCTTGATTTGTATAAAATATTTTATTCTAATTCAGAGATTTTTGCTTTAAATGTCAAAGGCGACAGCATGATAAAAGCAGGGATTATGGATGGTGATATGGTTGTTGTACAAAAGCAGCCTTTTATAGAAAATGGGGAGATAGGTGTTTCTATTATTGATGATGAAGCTACTGTTAAGCGTATCTTTTTTTCAGGAGATAAAGTAATCTTAAAACCGGAAAATGATAATATGAAAGAGATAGTTGTATCAGCCGGGCAAAATAATTTTTTGATTGCAGGGAAGGTAATAGGTGTCATAAGGAGAATGAAATAATGGGAGAGAAAGCTCTTTATATTGGCACTGCTGGATGGTCATATGCTGACTGGAAAGGGGTGGTTTATCCTGAAGGAATGAAGATGCATCCTCTTAATTTTCTTGAAAAATTTTTTAATATGGTTGAGATTAATACTTCCTTTTATCACCTTCCGCGATTAAGCATGGTGGAGAATTGGTGTAAGATTGTTAAAAAAAATGATTTTTTGTTTGTTTTAAAACTGGGTCAGAAGTTTACTCATGTAAGGGAAGATATAAAAAAGGAAGAGATCCAGGGTTATAAGAATGTTTTTGAAACAGTTAAATATGCCCAGCGACTTGGCGGGGTGCTGATACAGTTCCCATGGTCTTTTATTAATATAGGGGAAAACTCAGATTACCTTAAAAAAGTCATAGAGTGGTTTTCTGATTTTCCTCTTATTGTTGAAATTCGTCATATTTCGTGGCATAAGCGGGAGTTTTTTGAATTTTTAAATAAACAAAATGTCGGGTTCTGTAATATTGACCAGCCGCAGATGAAAAGCAGTATTGGCTTGACTGATTATGTTACATCAGATGTAGGGTATTTACGATTCCATGGGAGGAATAAGAAGGACTGGTTTGGTAAGCATACTAACAGGGATAAGCGGTATAATTATTTATATAGCAAGGAAGAACTTAAGGAAGTAACAGAAAAAATGAAAAATATTCACAGTAAAGGTTTAAGGACATTTGTAGTGGGGAATAATCATTATAAAGGTCAGGCTGTAGTTAATCTGCTGCAGGTCGAATCGCTGTTTTTTCACTCTCAGCTATCTCTCCCTGAACCTCTGGCTCAGCATTATTCTGTATGAAATAATACTATAAAAAGCAGGTGCCTTAATTATGGGGGAGAACTACGCCCAATGTCAGTGAAATAAGGAATATGAAATTGAATTTAAAAGAGGAGTAGAGCCTTTAGGCTCGTCTTATATGGGGCTAAAGCCCCTACTCCAAAACTAATATGCTTAATTCACTGACATTGAGAGTACGCTTTTGCAAAACAGGATAATTTCATTATGGTAAAAAAAATATGTTATTTAAAAATTCCTTTATTTTACTGGCAGATGCAGTGTTTGTTTTTTCCGGAACTAAAGAAAAAGCCTGTTGTTATAGGCGGGTCGGTTAAAAATTACGGCATTGTAATGGAAGTTTCTCCTTTGGCGGTGCAGAGTGGTATTCGACCTGGAATGCTTTCTGTTTATGCCAGGCAGCTGCTTCCGGATGTTGTGTTTATCCCACCGGATTCGCAGCATTATGAACAGTTTCTTAAAAAAATAATCAATATAATGGACAACTTTTCTGTAAAATTAATTAAAGATACGTATAATGCTTTTTTTTTATTTCTGCCTGATTATTTTCATTTAATTTCAATTGTTAAAGAAATACAGTATTTAATTTTTTTAAAATACAGTATCAATACTCAGGCAGGATTAAGTGACAATAAATATGTTGCCAGACTGGCAGCTCAATTAACGGCTTATAGGGATATGCTGTATATTGATAAAAATAATGCTTTAAAAGTTTTATCCCTGGCAAAGATAGAAGATATTTACGAGCTTACTGAAGATGAGATAAAAAAATTAAAATTAGCAGGTGTCAATACCATTTCTGACTTGTTTGAACTTGATTTATACCAGCTTCGTTTTTTTCTTGGAGATAAAGGTGAGTTGTTATATTATAACTATATCAGCCAGGTGAAAACAGTGAGAGAAACAGATAAGTTTATTTATGAAGAGGTACTTTTTTATAATACTGTTAATCAATTGCCTTTAATCATGACAATTGTTGAAGTAAGAATAAAACATCTTTTAAATCATATAATTAAAAAAACCATAAATATATCCAAATGCAAGGTGTACATAGAATATGTAGATAATAAAAATTACATTTATACCAGGAAATTAAAGAAAAAAAAATTTATGAAGGAGATTATATCAACTATCTCTTTTTTATTAAACCAGACAAGACGGAGAGTCAGAATAAAGAAAATGGGCTTTTATTTTTTTTACACCTTTGATGAAGTTGAGTATCTGTGGCCGCAAAAGAATGATATATCCAGTCCTCTGGTTTTGTAAATTTAGTAGTTACATCATTTTATTCTCATTAAAGCTAAAATAATCATTTTTTACAATAATAATATGGTCAATAATTGGGATTTTTAAAATGTTTCCGGCTTTAATTAGATTTTTTGTAGTATGAATATCTTCCATGCTTGGTGATTTATCATTTGAAGGATGGTTGTGAACAATAATAATTCCCTGTGCATAATAAGTAATCGCAGGTGAAAAAATTAATTGAGGATCAATAATATTTTCAGTTGTATTTCCTATTGTAATGATTTCTTCATAAATTAATCTATTCTTAATATTCACATAAAGACCATGGAATATTTCTTTTTTTGATTTATACATATCTTTTACATGTTCATAAACTTTTAAAGGGTTATTGAGTATTATATCGTTTTGAATGTCTTTACCAAATAACCTCTTTCCAATTTCTAAAATAGAAATAATTTGACAGGCTTTTACAAAGGATAAATTAAAATTTTTTTGAATTTTTGAGACATCTTTATAATTTACCAGCTCAATTTTACCATAATCATTAATAATTCTTTTGGATAGAGTTAATATATCTTCTGATTTGGATCCATTATTTAAAATAATAGCCAGTAATTCATGGTTGTTTAATGATTCAACTCCGAAATTTTTTAGTTTTTCTCTTGGCTGACTGTTTACTGGCAAATCCTTGATTTTATAAAATTGCTCATTAATATTATAACTCATGTATATATTATACAAATAAATTAGTGATTTATTTTAAAATTTTAGAAAAAAATAATTTTTATATACTATTTAAAATTTTTTTTATCCTTTTAATGCTAAATGGTTTATATATAATTTTAACATTTCTTATTGTTACTTCTCTATTTGCAGTAATTAATATAATAGGAATATTATTATTTATTTTACGTATTGCATTAACCATTTCTTTTCCATTCATATATGGCATATTATAATCAGTAATAATAATATCATAATTGTTTTTATGAAATAAAAAAAGTCCTTCTTTTCCATCAGGAGCATAATCAATAATATAATTTTTATTTAAAATCCGTTTTATAACTTTAAAAATTTGAATTTCATCATCTACTAATAATAATTTTTTCATTATGTTCCTTTGACATTATGAATTCATCTGATTTGATTATGTTTTTTTGAATTAAATTTTTTAATAAATTATCTATTTGATTATTGGAAATATCTTTATGAAAAACTTCTTTTATACCAAAATAAGGGATATATTCTAAATTTAAATGCTGAGAAGATTTTAAAATTAAATATAAATAAAACTCATCAGTATTTAATTTTGACAGTTCTTTATCCGTTAAATAAATATCTTTCATAATAACATAATATATAAATTATATATCCTTTTGTCAAGTAAAAAATAGATTATTTGTCTTATTATTATTATAAATTATCTTGACTTATTTCTAATATTTATTATTATATTTAATTATATTATGTAATTAGGAAAACGACTTAGAAAATTAAGAAAAAAATTAGAACTTACACAAAAAAAATTGGCAAAAAAAATTAAAGGTGGAATAGATTATACATATATTGGTAAAATTGAAAGAGGAGATCAGTATCCTTCTTTAAAAATTTTAAAAAAAATATCAGATACTTTAAATGTTGAAATAGAATTTTTCTTTTCTGATAAGCCTGTTGAACTTTATCTACGAGGTGAAGATGAGAACAATAAAAAAAGAGATAAAATTTTAAACCTTTTATGTGATTTAGATGAAGAAGAAATAAATTTTATTCTGGAGATCATAAACTTTTTAAAAAGGTATAAAAATGTAAAAAACGATTATAAACAATTAAAAGTAGCTGAAAAAAAGGAAAAATATAGAATATGAAATAAAAGTTATGGAGGAGTAGAGCCTTTAGGCTTGTCTTACATGGGGCTTTAGATCCCTACTCCAAAACATTTTTAAATTATGTCTGGTTCAAAATTATTACATTTTTTTAACGGCATCGATTGCCATTACGATTTTTATAAAAAAAAGTTGAAATTAAGATAAAATGTGGTATAATATAAGTATATACGATATTGTGCTTTAAATATGAAACATGAAAAAAGGGATTTTATTAGTAGTATTATTGTTCTTATTGTTTTTTATAAATTGTTCATCAAAAAATACAAAGAAAGATGATAATATTTCAAAAAATATATCAACTAAAATAGTAGAATTAATGGGTAAACTTGAAGTTTACCCTCAGAAAAATGATATTGAAGTCTATATTGTTGAAAACTGGACTACAAAGTCTTGTGTAAGTTACCGTGTGAAAAATTACAAAAAGGTTATAGAAAAAAAGGGATTAATTTTAAAAGTAAAAGCAAAGCTTTATCCAATGAAAAGTCCTTATAGCGGTGAAATTGAGGTCATTAAGGTCTTGGAAATAATAAAGCAAGCAGAGTAGTTTTTTATAAACAGGGAGGTGATAATATGGATATCAAAGGAGTGAGTAACCTTGATAACAGCTTGAATGTAAAATCTTCCCAGGCAGATTCTTTAAAAGAACCTGCAGAGATTTCTAAAAAAACAGAAGCTCCATCACAAACTTCAAGACCAGAAAAGGCTGAAGCTATTTATGAAGCATCTAATTCCCGTGTCAAACAGATAATGCAGGATATGAAGAGTTTTGAAAATACAATATCCAGGGATCAATATTATTTAGAGAAGCTTTCACAGGTTAAAAATTTAACAAGCCACAAGACTGTTCCTGATTTATATGTAGAGATGATTAAGATAAGAAATGAAGCTATGTTTGCCAGGGAACCTGTAATGAATTCCATTATTCCTGACAGCAGAGATTTTTATAAGAATTATGACAATATTAAAGCCATGCAGAGAAATGTTGCAGCCGAAATTGAAAGAGTTAAAGCAAGCATACACCAGGCACAGAATCAGATTAATAAGTTTAACATTTCACTGGAAAACATTAAAGCTTCTGTGAGTCAGGGTGATATCAGACAGATGCAGCATTTATTCAGTCAGAATATGCTTTATAAAAATTTTAATAAAGATATTGTTATTTCATTAATGACCTGATATTCCACATGAGTTTAAAAAAAAGTACTTCTATTTTTTTAGTAAGTCTTGCTACAATGATTTCAAGGATTCTTGGACTGGTAAGAGAGCAATTATTTGCTTTTCTTTTTGGTGCATCAAATTTTTCAGATGCTTTTTTAGTTGCTTTCCGCATACCAAATTTATTAAGAGACCTTTTTGCAGAAGGTGCACTTTCTACAGCTTTTATTCCTACTTTTACACATTATCTAATTAAACATGATAAAAAGCAGGCATTTCAGCTTGCAAATTATGTGATTAATTTTTTACTGGTTGTTATAGGCTTTTTAATTATACTTGGTTATTGTTTTACACCTGATCTTGTCCGTTTAATAGCACCTGGATTCCAGAACAATCCTGAAAAATTTCATTTAACCATATTAATGACAAGGATACTTATACCGTTTTTATTATTTGTAAGTTTTGCCTCTGTCTTTATGGGCATATTAAACACACATAACAAATTTTTTATTTCTGCACTTGCTCCGGCATTATTTAATGTTGTTATTATCCTTACAGGAGTTTTAATAATTTTTTTTCATCCACAGGATATAGATAAAGCAATCTTATGGGCTGTGGGAGCTCTTGCAGGAGGGCTTATACAGTTATTTATACAGCTTCCTTCTTCTTATAAATTAGGATACAGATATAAATTTTCTATGGATTGGAGACTCCAGCATGAGGGACTGAAGAGAATAGTCAAATTAATGCTTCCTGCTGTTATCGGTCTTGCTGCGGTTCAGATTAATATTATTGTAAATACTATTCTTGCTTCTTATTTGCATACAGGTTCTATCTCTCACTGGAATTATGCATTTCGATTGATTCAATTTCCAATAGGGATTTTCGCAGTTTCCATTGCTACTGTAAATACAGCAGTTATTTCAAAAGATATAGTTAATAAAGATTTTAAAATGTTAAAAGAAAATATTTCATTTTCTATAAAGATGAATTCTTTTTTTGCTATTCCATCAACCGTGTTTTTAATGACTTTAGGAATTCCTGTTATTCAGTTAATTTTTCAACATGGCAAATTTGATTCTATTGCAACAGCTTTTACTTATGGGGCATTGCTGTTTTTAGCACCATGTTTGTTTTTTTACAGCGGTGTTAAATTATTTGTTCCAGTTTTTTATGCTATGAAGAAGTCCTTTATACCTGTTATCTCATCAGTCATGGCAGTTGTTGTTAATTTAATCATAAGTATAAATACTTATAAAATAATAGGGATTAAAGGACTGGCTTTAGGCTTGACCTGTGGTGCTTTTATAAATTTTGTTTTTTTATTACTTATGTTTATTTATTATTATGGATTAATAAAAGGCAGAAATCTTTTTTCTTCCATTAGTAAACATCTTTTCTCTTCATTTTGTATGGGACTATGCGGCATAATTGTTTATCAGATTTTCATTGATAAAAATTATATCCTTTCCATTATTTTTCCGATTATAATAAGCGGGATTGTTTATGCAGGAATAAGCTATCTTCTTAAAGTTAAAGAATTTTCAGATTTCCTGAATATTTTCAAAGCCCGTTTTAAATATAAAAAGTAATGTGTTAGTTATCATTTTTTTTATAGAATATAGTAAGGCGGTATTTTATATACCGCCTTCTTCTATATCGTTGGCATTCTTTTGGCGGGGAATAAATCGTAAGCCCTACAAAATAAAAAAATTGACTATTAAGATATAATTGTTTATTATAGTTTTAAAGTGTAATTTGTATATTATTATTACCAAAAGAGGAGGAATTAATATGCATGAAAGAATTTCAATAGATCCTCGTGTTTGTCATGGGCAAGCTTGTATTAAAGGAACTCGTATTCCTGTTTATCAAATTGTACGAATGTTAGCCAATGGGGATTCAGGAGAAAATCTTTTAAAAGAATATCCAACACTTACAAAAGAAGATATATCAGCCTGTTTAGATTATACAGCCTCATTAGCAGAAGATTATGTTTCTCCTATTGAAGAAATAAAAATATGAAAATTTTAGTAGATGAAAATATTCCACTAATGACTATAACAGAATTAAAAAAGATTGGGCATGATATTCGAGATATAAGAGGAAGTGAAGAAGAAGGATTATTAGATTTAGAGTTATGGAAGATAGCTCAAAAAGAATCTCGTCTTTTTATAACAACAGATAGAGGTTTTGCACAATACAGAAAAATTTGTCATTATGGGTAATATTTCAAATTTTCTAAAAATAATATAACCGCAGAGACGCAGAGGACGCAAAGAAATTAAATATTAAATTTTTTTATTTCAAACTTTGCGTTCTCTGCGACTCTGCGGTGAAAATTTAAAAAAACTGAAATGAATTGAATTTATCTCCCTATCTCCTTTATAATCCCCTTATCCCCCTTTCTTACACTCTTTCTTTTTGGTTTTTAGGGTTACTTTGCTATTTATTATATAATTTAGTTCTTGTAAAGTAAATTTTATCTTTCCCGTGAAATTTTTTATGTATTATTAAATAAAACTATCCAAAGCTTTAAGAGGAATTTTTATGAAAAAAGATAAAAAATTGAGAGTTCTAATACTTGAAGATAATCATGGGGATGTTGAGTTAATACTTCATGAATTGAAAAAAGGAGGATATGAACCTGTTTATTTACGGGTAGATACAGCAAAAGATATGAGAGCTGCAATTAATAAGCAACCCTGGGATTTAATAATTGCTGACTATACTATGCCTCAGTTTAATGCTATTGATGGGTTAAAAATAATGCAGGAGAAGGGTCTTGACCTGCCATACATTATTGTATCAGGTACTATTGGTGAGGATAAGGCTGTTTCTACTATGATATCCGGTGCTCATGATTATCTTATGAAAGATAATCTCAAACGGCTTGTTCCTGCTGTTAGCAGGGAATTGCAGGATGCAAAGGTTAGGTTAGAACGCAGGCAAGCTGAGGAATCTCTTGCTGATGAAAGAAAATGGCTTGATGTAACATTACATTCAATTGGTGATGGTGTTATTACAACAAATGCAAATGAAGATATTATTTTGATAAATAAAGTTGCTGAAAATTTTACAGGATATTTACAGAGAGATGCTATTGGAGAATCATTTCAAAATATTTTTCATATTAAGAATAAAAAAACAGGTCTTCCTGTTAAAAGTCCCATCAGCAATGTTTTGAAAACAGGAAAGATTACAGGAGTTGTTAAAGATACTGTTCTTGTATCGAAAAATGGTCTGGAAAATTATATTTCATGTACTGCTGCTCCAATCCGTAATAAAGAAAATAAAATCATAGGTGTGGTTTTGATTTTCAGGGATATTAATTTAAGGAAAAAAATGGAAGAAAATTTACTGAAGTTTCAGAAGATTGAATCCTTGAATATTCTAGCAGGTGGTATTGCTCATGATTTTAATAATTTGTTATCAGCTATACTGGGAAATATCTCAATAGCAAAAATGTTAGTTAAAAAAGATGGAGAGGCATTTCAAATATTAACTGATGCTGAAGAATCTTCTCTTAAAGCACGCGGACTTACCATGCAGTTGTTAACTTTTACCAAAACCAGTGCTCCTATTAAAAGAGTAATTTCTATTGAAAAGGTATTAAAAGAGTCTGTTAATTTTGCTTTAAGAGGTACAAATGTAAGCTGCACATTTAATATTCGTGATAATATTAATTTTGTAGATATTGATGAGTCACAAATAAATCAGGTTATTAATAACCTTGTTATTAATGCAGAACAATCCATGCCCAAAGGAGGTATTATTGAAATTTCTGCTCTGAACATTTTTTTAAATAATAATAATTCCTTTCATTTAAAAAAAGGAAATTATGTAAAGATTTCAGTCAAAGATAAAGGTATAGGTATCCCGGAAGAGAATTTAGAAAAAATATTTGATCTTTATTTTACAACTAAACAAAAAGGAAGCGGGCTTGGGCTTGCAACAAGTTATTCTATTATAGAAAAACATAATGGTCAGATTAATGTAGAATCTCATGTGGGGAAAGGCACAACTTTTTATATCTATCTGCCTGTTTCTAAGAAGCAAAAGCAGAAAGAAACAAAAATAAATAAAAATGATTTAAAAGGACAAGGAAAAATTCTGGTTATGGATGATGAAACAATGGTAAGGAAATCAGCAGGTAGATTACTGAAGCATATAGGATATAAAGTTGAATTTGCAATAGATGGCAAAGAAGCAATTGATTTATATAAAAAAGCATTTGGAATAAAATCCAAATTTGATGCAGTTATAATGGATTTAACAATACCAGGAGGGATGGGAGGTAAAGAAGCTGTTCAGAAAATAATACAGATAGACCCTGATGTAAGGGTTGTTGTCTCCAGTGGTTATTCACAGGATACTATTGTAGCAAATTATAAAAAGTATGGGTTTAAGGGAGTTATAAATAAACCATACACACTAGATGAATTAAGCACAGTACTAAAGGAAGTGATTGGAGATAGATAGGTGGATTTATTTTGATTTTTTGAATATTTTACCTTGCGCAGCCGAGGCTTAAGCCTCGGCTGCTATGTTATTAAAAAGAGTGGATAATTTACACACTACACTAATTTGCCAAAAACATTTGACTTTGCATATCAGTGTGTTAGTTTTTTTATCATCTATGTTAAATATGTATGTCAAATATGTCGAATGATATAATTCAGAAGATTCAAAAGTTAAAAAAGGAAAAGAATGCTATTATTCTTGTACATAATTATCAGCTTCCTGAAATACAGGACATTGCTGATATTTTAGGGGATTCACTTGATTTAAGCAGGCAGGCAAGGGATACTGAAAAAGACCTGATTGTTTTTTGCGGTGTAAGATTTATGGCTGAAACAGCAAAAATTTTATCTCCATTAAAAAAGGTCCTTCTTCCTGTTTATAATGCAGGATGCCCTATGGCTGATATGGCTTCTGAGGATGAGTTGAAGAAATTTAAAGATAAAAATCCTGATTACAAAATAGTAACTTATGTTAATACTAAAGCTGAGGTTAAAGCTCTGTCTGATATTTGTGTTACTTCTGCTAATGCAGTTAAAGTAGTTTTCAATTATCCTTATGATAAGTTATTATTTGTTCCGGATAGAAATCTTGGAAGCTTTGTTAAAAGTAAAGTACAGGATAAAGAAATAAAATTATGGCAAGGCTACTGTGATGTGCATGTTAAATTTAATTTAGATGAAGTTCAGGCTAATAAAGAAAAACATCCCGGCTCTGAGCTTCTCGTCCATCCTGAGTGTGAACAGGAGATTTTAAATATTGCAGATCGTGTTTTCAGTACAAATCAAATGGTAAAATATATTAAGGAATCAGGTAAAGTTTTTTTAATAGGTACAGAAGAAGGAATTATTTACAGGTTAAAGAAGGAAAATCCAGATAAGGAAATTTATCCGGCAGGAGAGTCTATTGTCTGTCCTGATATGAAGATGACCAGACTGTTAGATGTTTTAAAAGCATTGGAGCATGAGCAGTATGAAATAACTTTACATGAGGATATTATTAAACAAAGCCAGATAGCTTTAAAAGAGATGTTGAAATATTGAAAATAAAAATTTTTGTAGAAATTAAAATTAATATCATTATCTTTTACATACTTTAATG
>CBDVEP010000100.1:0-11743 GCA_965373035.1 uncultured bacterium | reverse complement strand
AATTAATAAATTTATAATAAATAATTAAATTGTCAATTTTTTTATGCATAATCTGGTAATCGGTCAATCACAGTGATTTCTGCTTTCGCAGGCGAAGTGCCCTTTAGGGTAAATGAAATCTATAAGAGGTCATAACTGACCCATTAATAATAAATAAAAAAATATATAGAAAACAGAATATAAAAAAATATATTAATAAAAAAATGAAATATTTAGCATTGATTTTCGTCTATAATATTATAAAATATAATTTAAGCTATCGATTTAATTAAAATTATAGGAGGTAAATAATTATGTCAAATCAGAAATTAGAAATATTAAAAAGGTCAGATCACAAAAACAGAAAGGATTTAGAGGATGAACATCCTCTGGGTGATTTGGGTCAAATTATTTTCTTATTAATTTTTTTAACCGTCTGGATATCAGATTCCTTTATTTTTCGTTTTTCTACTTTTCTCTCAACTGATATTTCAATTTATTTGCGTCTCCCATTTTCCGTGGTTTTATTATTACTATCAGGTTATTTAGCCCGGACAGGTTTAAAAATAGTGTTTAAGGAAGTAAGAACTCCTCCCTGTGTTATAGAAAAAAGGGTTTTTTGTTTAGTCCGTCACCCTATCTATCTTGCATCCTTATTGTTATACCTGGGGTTTATTATCTTAACTTTATCATTAGTCTCTTTTGGTTTATTTATTATTATCTTTTTATTTTATAATTATATAGCCACTTCCGAAGAAAAGACCTTAGAAAAAAAATTCGGAAAGGAATATATATCTTATATGAAAAGAGTTCCTAAGTGGATACCATGTATTTCTAAAATCAAAAAATAATAAACAATTAACATTTCTGGAAAAAAACAATACATTATAAGAAAGATCAGACAGGAAAAGAACGACTATGGATATTTCAGGGATAGCCTAACGCGTATTCGACCGATAGAAAATAAAACCAAACTCCTATTAGATAAATAAATCCCATGTCATCATTTATCATCCGGACTGTGGCAGTCAGTATACCAGTTACACAGTGCATTTTATATCAAATAACTGTAAAGTCTTTCAGAATATAAACGGAAAAGATAATTGTTATGATATTTTTATATGGAGTAATTTATGAAACTGATATATTACATTATTTTTATAGTTTTACTAAATCAAAACTTAATCGCTAAAGATAAAATAAGCAATTTTGATAAACTTGAATTATGGAAAAAATACGATGATGGCAAGTCTAAAATAATAGTGCAGCAGGTAAAAGGAAAATATGATAAAGCAATAAAAATAAATTATAAATTAAAAGGAAATGGCTCCTGGGTTGGAATTAAGAAAGATATTAAAAGAAAAATAAAAAAGAATTCATCATTAAATTTTTATATTAAATCCTATGCTTTATCTTTTTTGGAAATTAAATTCATTGATAATAATGGCTCGGTTTTTGGTAAAAAAATTTCCTTAATTAATAAGTATGAAGACTGGACTCATCTCAAATTTTTTCTAAATGATTTAAATTATTGGTGGGGGGGAGATAATAAGTTTGATGAATTAAAAACGATTTCATTAGCTCTAAGCGGTAATGGGGAAGGAATAATTATCTTAGATGAAATAAATTTTAATGAAAAATATAAAATAAAACCCCAAAAAAAAATTGGTACACTTATTACTGACCCAAAAATTTATCAAAATTTAAAAGATAAAAAAACCATACTAAGTAAGATAGTATATCCTGATTCTTATACTGTATCAATTGATGATGAAGGCTGGTTTGTGGTTAATGGAGAAAGATTTTTTATAAAAGGAATGCAGCTTTTTGAACATCATAATATTTACCGGGATAAAGATGGAGATGGTAAAAAAGAGTATAATTTAGAACATTTAACTTATAGTCAATTAGATTATACGTTTAAATTAATTAAACAAGCAGGTTTTAATGCTGTTTCAGGTATACTTAATCCTAAAGAACTGGAATTGGCTAAAAAGAACGGGTTACTGGTATTTCAAACTGCAAGTGGACTTTATTTTACTGATATGAGAAAAGTTGATAAAGAGCAAGCTTATAAAAGAACCCGTGATATTGTACAATATTCAAAAAAACATGATAATGTTATGGGCTATTTTATAGATAATGAACCTAATGTATGCCCGGGAATTTTTATTACGGGAAAAAACACTATAAAAAATTTTCATAATAAACTTATTCAAGAAGTTAAAAATATTGATAAAAGTACTTTTGTAACCTTTAGGTCATTCCCCCCCGCCGGATTTTTAGACCACTCAATATATGATTTTCTCGCAATTAATCTTTATCCTGGTGTTTATGATGATTGTTTAATAACCTATGATGAGTATGGTGAATGGTTTAGAAATAAACATCAAAAAAATAATCCCTATATAGTTACAGAATATGGTTGGCATGTTTCGTTAAATATTAATGAATTTAGTGAAGCCATGATCAACACTTTAGATGACCAGATAAAGATGGGGGCAAAAGGTTCTTTCTTTTTTATCTGGCGAGTATTTGGTGAGGAGAAAAAAGATGATAATGGTTGGTATGGTTTTATCCCAACATTTGGAGGAGAGAATGATTATAAAAGGAAACCACGCCAAATTTATTATGATTATCAAAAATATAATAAAGCAATTGTGCTTGAACCTAAAAAGGAGACAATTTACACAGATAATCTTCCTATTAAAGTATACGGAACAGATCTAACAGGAGCTATTAAAGTTAAGTTTAATAATAAAAAATATAAATTAAAAAAGCAGGGGAAATATTGGTGGAAATCTAATATCAGGATAAAACCAGTTGATTTAAAAAAACAGACTGTAATTATTGATGCCGTAGATAAAAATAATAATCTACTTGTACGGAAAAAGGTAGATTTTTATATTTCTCCGGAAATGAAATATCTTATAGCTAAAATAAAGAATTATAAATATAATAAGGAAAAAGTCACAGCTGTAATTAAAGTATTTAATAATAAAAATAAAATAGTCCCAAATAGCCAATTACGAATAAGTGTAAATCAGGCGAATAAAGCTTTATTTGGAAGTGATTCAAGTTATAAGAAAACAGATAAAAATGGGGAATATAAATTTATTTGGAATGATGTTAAAAAAGGATATTTTACTATAATGGCTGCTCCAATTAAATCAGATAATTTCCCTCAAGTTTATGCAGATGTTGTTACAATAAAAATTATTAAATAAGTACAGATCCTCGTTGGAATGTGTTGAATTATTTACTATTTTATTTGTATATTTAAAATTTGGTTTAAATATCTTATTTCCACTTAGTAGTCACATCATGCTAAAATATTCATATTGAGTTTATTGCAAATTATAATTTAATAAAATTTTTTATATTTGTTTAACCAATATCTTATGAACCGAAAAAAAATATCATAGTAAAATAATAATATAAATCACATAAGATAATATTAAAAACAAACTTCCTGTTCTTGACAGCTTCTTTGATAATATAATTATTAAAAAAAGTATTACAACAAAATAAATACTCCCCAGTATTATAAATATATTTTGCATAAGAGGAAATCCAAAAGGTCTGATTAAACCAGCTATCCCCAGGCATAATAAGAAATTAAAAATATTACTTCCAATAATATTGCCTATACTTAAATCTGCCTTTTTTTTCATTATAGCAACTATAGAAGTAACAAGTTCTGGTAATGATGTCCCAACAGCTATAACTGTTACAGCAATGGTTGTCTGAGAAATCTGCAAACTCTGTGCAATTTTAACAGCATTACGAACTGTTATCTCCCCACCAACACACAGCCCAATCATTCCACCTAAAATTAAAAAAAAAATCTTCCAGTTAGAATATTTATGTTTTTTAATCTTTTCAGTAACAGGTGCATGCCTGTTTTTATACCATATATACATTGTAAAAGAAAAAATAATCAGAAAAAGAATACCCTCAATTCGTGAAAAATAATTATTTAGAAGCAGTAAAGGAAATAAAATAGTAACAAAAAAACAAACAGGAAGATCAAATTTTTTAGTCTGCTTTTTAATAGGAATAGGCAAAAAAAGACCTGTCATTGCCAGTACAAGTCCTATATTTAAAATATTACTGCCCAGAATATCTCCTACAACAATACTGCTATTTCCTTTTATACTGCCAATAATTGAAACAGCTAATTCAGGAGCTGATGTTCCAAAGGCAACAACTGTCAGACCGATAATTATTTCTGAAAGATGATATTTTTTAGCAAGTTCTATGGAACCATTTAATAGCAGGGTTGCACCTTCAATTAAAAAGAAAAAACCTAAAAATATTAATAACCAGTATGAAATCATAACAAAAACAATATATCAAGATTAATATTCAAAGTAAAGAAAAAAAATATAATTTACTAGGTAATGGGTTATTTTTTGCTTGACTTTATTTTTTTAAATGTCAGATTATATAAAATTTATAAAAGTATAAAATTAATTATTGATTATTTCGCCCTAAAGTAGTTTATTAAATATTACGATAATTGAAATAGAGTCTAATAGTAAGTTATTTAATTATGAAAAATTTATTATATCATTTTATTGAGTTGATTGATGGAGAGAAATCCTTTAAGCTTATATCTTATAAATTCTGTCAAAAAATAAAATGGTATATTTTATCTCATCTTTATCATTAAAGTGTAATCTTCAATCTTCAATATTCAATCTTCAATCTTCATAGGGTAAAAAAATCAGCTCCTACTTCTTTATAAAATAAAAAGACAAGAGCTGTGAAAAAATAAAGTAGTGGAGATTAAAAGTCTTACCTACTTTATCGCTTAAAAAAAAATGGTAACTAACCCCTTACTTTATAAACAATTTTTTTATTGACTATTGTTTTTATTATAGTAAATTTATTTATGTTGTAAAAATAACATAAAGTTGTTATTTTTTCAACATAAATAACAACTCATAGTTAAAAAATACAATTTATAGAGTTTAAATATGATTTTTCCAAGAATCCTTAATCTTAGTAATTTAAAAACTTCTGCTTTTGTTTTTGGTCCTCGTATGACAGGAAAAACAACTTTATTAAAATTAATTAAAGCTGTTGATTATTTTGACCTTTTAGATCCTGAGTTAGAACTTAAATATAAGGCAGCTCCACGAAATTTTTGGGAACAAATTTCAGCATTACCAAAAAATTCACTTATTATTATTGATGAAATTCAAAAGGTTCCTATACTTTTAAATTATATACAAATGGGGATTGATCAATTACAGCAGAATTTTATTCTTTCTGGCTCAAGTGCAAGGAAACTAAAACGTGGTGGAGCTAATTTATTAGGTGGACGTGCTTTAAATTTAAAACTACATCCATTAACCTTTGAAGAATTAAAAAATTATTTTTCTATTAATTATGCTCTTCGATATGGTACTTTACCAAAAATCTATTCTCTACTTCAAGAAAAAAATATAGAATTAGCTAAAAATCATTTAAAGAGTTATATTTCCACATATCTTAAAGAAGAAATTCAAGCTGAAGCATTAACTCGCAATTTAGGAGCCTTTCAAAGATTTTTAAATATTACTGCCCAAAGTAATGCACAAATTATCGAATTTTTAAATATATCACGTGAATGTTCAGTTCCAGCAAGTACTGTTAAGGAATACTATCAAATTCTTGAAGATACATTAATAGGATTTTTTTTATGGCCTTTTGATCGTAATGAAAGAAAAAAAGCTCGTCCTAAATTTTATTTTTTTGATTGTGGAGTTGTCAGGGCTATTCAAAATAGATTAAATGATCCACCTGCCCAAATTGAATTGGGATATCTTTTTGAGACATGGTTAATTAATGAGCTTATACGCATAAGGGATTATTATGGAAAAGAACATGAATTTTCTTTTTGGCGATATCGGGATTTAAAAATTGATATAGTGATTTCTAATGGATATGGTCCTATTCTGGCTATTGAGTGTAAAACAGGGAAAAGTAAAATTCGCTTTCAAGCAGTTAAAGGCTTTAAAAAATCATTTTCAAAAACACCGTTAATTATTGCATCATTAACAGATGATAGACCAAGAAAAATAGGTGAAATTGATGTATTACCATGGAAGATGGTTTTAAAATTATATCAAGAAAAATATACTTAATAATTTAATATAACAGGTTATCGCCTCTTATGTAATCACAACTGACAGGGAGACTTTAAAGTCTCCCTGTCATTACGAGGAGCGAAAGCAACGAAGCAATCTTGTTGATACACAGATTGCTTCGCTTCACTTCGTTCCGCTCACAATGACAAAGAGGATGTAACTAGCCGATCATCTTTTAAAATCAAAAAAAATTGACAACATATTGTATTGTATTAAATTAAATCACAATAAGTTATTAAGGAGTTTTTTTATGTTTAAGCTTATGTCCAATAAAAAATTTATAATGATAGGAGCAGGCGTTATTGTTCTGGCTTTTTTAGGTCTGGTTTATTTTGAATGGGGAAAAGGCGGTGCTGGCTCTGCTAATGAGGTAGCCCGTATTAATGGGCGTTCCATTTATTTACAGGACTTAAAACCTCTTTATGAACAGATGAAAGAAAGATATAAAGACCAAATAACAGAAAAAAATGCATCTCAAATTGAAAAACAGGTTATGTTTGAGGCTTTAAAAATGCTTATTCAGAAATACATTATTTTAAAACAGGCAAAAAATGCAAAAGTAAGCGTAAGTAATGATGAAATTTTAAGGGCTATTGCCCGTATGAAAGAATTTCAAACAGAAGATGGCAAATTTAATGATCATCTCTACAAAAGATTACCGCAATATTATAAGCAACAACTTGAAAAAAACACTAAAGAGGACCTGATTTCTCAATTATTCCGAATCCGTTTATTTGATCTTATTAAAATTTCAGATATTGACCTGCGTCTTTATTTTATGGAAAAAAATTCTAAATGCAAAATTAGATTTGTTATGATAGATATAGAGCAAAGTCCCCAGCAGGGAATGGATAATTTACTTTCTATAAATGAGGGAAGATTAAAAGCTGAAAAAATTATTAAACAATTTATTAAATCAGCTAAAAGAACCGGAAACTTTCTCGGCAGCGCATCAGCACTGGGTCTTAAGGTTAAAACAACAGATTATTTTGGTTTTTTTCAACCTATTAATAAATCAAAAGGAGAAGGCAGGTTCAATGAAATTGAGTTTCAGGATGTTTATCTTAATGCTTTCAAACTGTCTCCTTATCAGATAAGTGATCAAATTAATTTAAATAAAGGAGTAGCTGTTATACAATTATTAACAAAAACCAGCCCTAATTGGGATAAATTCTATAAAGAACTTCCTGTTCTCAGGGCTGAATATGAAAACCGCATGCGTCAATATGTACTGCAGGACTGGTATGTTAATGCCATAAATAAATCAAAAATAAGAAATAATATTGATAAATTTTTTCAGGATAAACAGAATAATTAATAGTAGAGGCTGGTTCGAGTTATGCGACCAACGGAAGTGCCTATGGTAAAACTCGAACCAGCTTCTTTACTTATTTATAATCTAAAAAATTCTCTTTTATATAATTGTATTCTTTTTCAGCTTTCATGCAATAAGAACTTTCAGGATAGTCATCTAAAATCTTTTTAAAAAACTTTGCAGATAATTCTAAATTTCTAACCTGAGGGATTTTTTCATAAATCAACCCAAGATGAAAATAAGCCCTGTCAATACTTTTGGAATCAGGATAATTATTTATTACTGTTTTATAAGAAGTGATAGCTTGATTGTAATTTTTTAAATTTTCAAAAAAATGACCCTTTAATACATAAGAATCACCAATTAATGAACTTCGCTTGAATTTTTGCTGCATGATAGTAATATACTTTAGCCCATTTTTATAATCTTCCTTATTATTATAAATTTGAGAAATTTGATAATAAGAATCATCCGCATATTTACTTTTACTAAAATCATTAATAATTTTATTATAATACATCATTGCCTCATCAAGCTTACCTGTATTATGTTTAATCTGCGCTAAAAAATAAGTAGCACCGAATTTATATTTACTATCAGGATATTTTTGTAATAATTCAATAAAAATATCTTCTGATTCAGTAAATTGTATTGCATTGTAAAGATTTTTTCCCGCCCTATAAAGCTGTCCTTCTTCTGAAGATTCCAGTGTTTCCTTTTTCTTTCTTTTAATTATTTTCTTACCTGTTTTTTTTATAACCTTTTTTTTCTTCTTCTTAATAGTTTTAATAATCTCTTTATCTAAAGACCCTTGCCTGATAAAATCAATATCAGATAAAAAAAGTTTAAAATTATTAAATTTAATGATATTGTAATTAGTTTCAGAATAAATGTTTTTGATAAATAAAAAAATTAATAATAAAAATATTTTATTCATTTACATTGGTATAAATTAAATGTTTTGGACTTTTAATATCTTTCTTTTTTAAAGAAGGAGAAACTTTTTCTTTTTCCTTAAAATCATCTGCATCTACCATTCCTTTGTAATGTTCTTCTTCCTGACTCTTTTCAATATTAAATTTAATAGCTTTCTGTAATATATCTTCCTTTTTAATATCATTGTCTAAAACATTTAATGAAAAAAGATTAAAAAAAAGTTGATCAGATTGTGACCCTTTAAAAAGATTACCTTTTTCATCTATAATTGAAAATTTTTCTTCTATATTTTGTAATTTAATAGAATAATTATATGGTCTTAAAGATTCTTTTACAACTTTAAATAAGATTGGTTTTGGCGAAAGGATTTCTGCCTTGTTCTGATTTTCCTGCAAATTCTGGCTCTGCATAATAATAACATCTGATGATTTATAGATTAATGCTCTTTTTTTACCCTTTTTATATCCAATAATGATAGCAAACATACATACTAAAATAAATAAAAAAATTAATAAAATTTTTAAATTTTTATCCATTACCTATAACATACTATTATTTAATATAATCGTCAATTTTTTCTTTTTTTAATTCCATAGAAACAACTTTTGAAATACCCTTTTCCTCCATAGTAATTCCATAAAGATAATCACTATTAACAATAGTCTGTTTATTATGAGTAACAATAAAAAACTGGGTATTAGAAGAAAATTCCCGCATTATTTTTAAAAACTTCAGATTATTCTGCTCATCTAGTGCAGCATCAATCTCATCCAGAACACAAAAAGGACTTGGCTTAACCAGAAAAATTGAAAACATAAGAACAACAGCTAAAAGAGACCTTTCTCCACCTGACAGCCATGAATAAGTCTGAATCTTTTTCCCCGGGGGCTGGGCATTTATTTCAATACCTGATTCTAAAACATTGTCAGGGTCCTGCAGGATTAAATCAGCTTTTCCACCATTAAAAGCTCGTCGAAAAAGGTGATGAAAATTCTTTTTAATCTGATTGAATGTTTCAAGAAATATTTTTTCTGATTCTTTACTAACTTCCTCTATAATTTTAAATAAATCATCCTGTGCTTTTAATAAATCTTCTTTTTGTTCAACATGAAATTTATATCTTTTATCCACATCTGTATATAATTCTTCTGCCAGCAAATTAACATGACCAAGCTCTTTTATATCCTGTTTCATTTGATTTGTTTTTTTATTAATCTGCTTTTCATCATTTTCATTAATGAAATCCGGGATTTTATCAAGCATTTTATCAATTGTAACATTAAATTCATGATATAAATAAAGTTTTGATTCATTTAACCCAGCTTCTGTTTTATATTTATTCTGTATATGATTCTGGATTGTACTGTCAAGCCCTTCCAAATTTTTTATCAGTTCACTAATTTTATCTTTTCTTTTAGTAATAACCTCATTCTGCTGGTTCATATCTTCTTCATATTTTAATATTTTTCTGTCTATCTCTTCACACCTAACTGCATGTTTTTCAATATCCTTTGTCAATTTTTTAATATCAGCTTCAAGATTGGAATTCTCACTTTCAATCTTTTTGATTTCTGTTTGAAAATTTTTTAAATAGGAATTGTTTCTTATTAATGTTTCCTGATTAGTATGTATATCTTTATTATGATTATTAATATAATGCCTTAAATCATTTTTTGCTTTATCCAGTTCATTATACTTATCTGTTAAATCAGAAATTTCCTTAGTCATCTTTTCATTTCCTGACTCAATTACACTGATTTTATTCTGATAGGCAATAATATCCTGCATTAAATTATTAATTATCTGATCAATCTTTTCTTTCTTAGCATAAGGACCTTTTTCATTAAAAATTAAATTCCTGAATTCATCCTGTGAAGTAGTAAGGTCATAAATCAGATTTTTTAATTCTTTTAATTCTTTTACAGCTTCCTGAATTTTTTCAAGGCTTTTATGAGAATCCTGTATATTATCACTTATCTTATTAATTAAATCATATATTCGCGATTTTAAATTAATATGACCATTAGATTTATCTAAAACTTCTTTTTTCTTTTTATCAATTTCAGCTACAAATTCATCAGTTACATTTCGTAATTCTATTCTTAATTTATCTATCTGCTTACTATAATCATTAATATCATTTTTAAACTCTTCTTTTTCTTTAAAATTTTGAGCTTTCTTGTTTTTTAAAATATCTCTTTGTTCATTAATGGATATCAGCATTATTTCATTTTCTTCCTGTTTCAGCCTGAATTTTTTTAGCTCTTCTTTTAATGAATCAATTTTTTTCTCCATTTTTTGATTTTCATTAATAATATTATTAATCTGTGTTTTCTTTAATTGAATATCTTCTGCATTCTTTTTGAATAAACCTTTAAAAATATCTATCTTCTCATTATTTGAATTAATGCTCTGCTCAAAAGTTAATTTATCTTTTTCAAATTTATTTTTAGTCTGATTAAATTGAAATATCTGATTTTTTATCTTTTCAATCTCAGAATTTATAGAAGAATTTTCTGTTTTTAATTTAATTTTTTTATCATTCAATTCTGTGATTTTTTTATTAATATCATTAATTTTTAATAAATTTTTTTTATATCTGCTTCCATATAACTGAACTTCAAGCTTTTTTAATTCATCCTTATAATGATTATAAATTTTAGCTTTTTTAGCTTGTTTGGAAAGAGATGCTCTTTCATTATCCAGTTCTTTTAAAAGAACATTTACCTGGCTTAAATTATTATTAGTTGATTCTAATTTAGAAAGTGTTTCTTTTTTGCGGACTTTATATCTGGCAATTCCTGCTGCTTCTTCAAATATTACTCTCCTTTCTTCAGGTTTTGAAGAGAGTATCATATCTATTTTTCCCTGTTCCATAAAAGAATAAGCACCTTTACCCAGACCTGTATCTGAAAAAAGATCATGGATATCTTTTGCCCTGACTTTGTTTTTGTTAATAAAGTATCCTGTCTCTCCACTGCGATAAATTCTTCTTTTAATGGAAACTTCATTATATTTTACAGGCAGATACATGTCAGAATTATCAATAATAATTTCAATTTCAGCCATTCCCATTGGTTTATGGACCTCTGTCCCTGCAAAAATAATATCTACAATATTCTCACCCCTTATGGATTTCATTCTCATCTCCCCCAGCCCCCATTTTAAAGCATCAACAATATTACTTTTTCCACATCCATTAGGCCCTACAATACATACCACCCCATCTTTAAATTCTAATTCTGTTTTATAAGCAAAAGATTTAAATCCATGTAATTTTAATTTTTTAAGAAAAGGCATTTAATAAATCTCCAATGGTGGGGACGGTGCGTCACTTTGTAACATTATTAAAATTATATTTTATTTAAATATATCA
>CBDVEP010000099.1:0-11937 GCA_965373035.1 uncultured bacterium | reverse complement strand
AATAATATATTGGGAAAAAAGTGCTAAACAAGATTATAAAATATTTAATCATCTTTATAAAAAGAGAGATTACACATGGTGCCTTTTTATAGGTCATTTAATAATAGAAAAACTTTTAAAAGCTTTATATGTAAAAAAATTTAAAAAAGAAGCTCCATATACACATAACTTATTAATCCTTATTGATAAAATTTCATTATCCTTAGATGAAAATAAATTTGCTATTTTTACAGAAATAAACACATTTAATATAGAATCACGTTATCCTGACTATAAACTGCAATTTTACAAAAAATGTAATAAAAAATTCTCGAATTATTATTATAAACAAATAAAGGAGTTTTATAAATGGCTAAAAAAAATGATTTAAAAAATATAAAAAAAATAGTTATACAATATTTACAGTTTTTAGAAAAAAAAATTAAAATAGATATCAGCAAAGCATATCTGTATGGTTCTTTAGTAAAAGGGAAAAATAATGAATTTAGTGACATTGACATAGCTATTGTATCTGATAAATTTAAAGGGGATAGATTTGAAGATATTAAAAAAATTTATAAATATGTTAAATATTTTGATGTAAGAATCGAACCAATGCCTTTTACAAAAAATGGATTTACTAAACATAATCCATTTGTAAAAGAGATTATAAAAACAGGAATAAAAATTATTTAAAAATAATAGGATTGATTTTTAAAAAGTAATATTTTTTAAAACTACTTAATGGTTTTAATTTAAATTGTTAATTTACTATATCTGAATAATCACCTTTTTTTAATTTTTGTTTTTTTCTTCCTTGAAGTGTTTTTTCTGGTTTTTAAGGGTTTAGACTTAGATGTTTTTGGTGCTGAGCTAACTTCATCTTCCATGTCAATATTAAAAATATCTGCAATATCTGAATCATCTATCACTCTTGATGTTTTTTTCAGAGCTTTTTTTAACATTTTTTTAGATTTTTCATGAACTGCTTTTGTGATTAAGTTTTTCATCTCTGCTTTTCGTAATATGAAAAATAATTCCGGGGATTTATCTAATCTTGCTCCAATACCATATAAAACAGCGGCAACATGTTTACACATACTTGCCCAGTCAGGGCAATCACAGTTAAATTTAATTTCCCGTGGAGAAGGAAATAATCCATGACCTTTTGCTGTAAATATTTCACTTAAACTTTTAGGAAACTTCCCTGCTAATAATTCCTGAAGTGATTCTAATTTACCTTCACAAACTTTCTGAATTTCCTTCCATGTTGTTTCCTTAATTGGTTTTATTTTAACAGTAACAGCATAAGGATTACTCCCTGTTCCCATGACAAGAGCTTCAACTTTACCAGGCATTATTTGAAGGTCTAAAACACTTCCATGCCGGGCATAACTCCTGCCCCTGCCAATCCTATTGTGATAATCAGCATACTTTTCAAGATTAGAGTTCCATGCTTTTCCCCACCAGGTGTGTGCCAAAGTGCTACCTTCAATGGTTACCGGTTTAATATCCGGATTTTTTTTCCTTAATTGCTGTAATTTTCTTTGAGCTTTTGCCCGCTTTTCTCCTACTGTTATATATGGAGGGTATTCATTATAATATGACATAAAAATTCTCCTTTATTGAGGCTGTCCCATAACTGTAGTGTAAGGGTCGATAGACCCCGTAACCATTAAATAAAGCCTTTAATTACAGGGTCTATCGACCCTTACACTACAGTTTTTGCATAATATAAGGTTATGGGACAGCCTTAATTATAAAGTAAGTTTAAAAAATTCAGAAAGTTTTTGATTATCCATCTCTGTCATCCATGATTCATCAGAACTGTGAATAATCTCTTTAGATAAATTTGCTTTTTCTTCAATCATCATATCAATTTTCTCTTCAATAGTCCCTCTGCTGATAAACTTATGTACTATTACATTTTTTTTCTGACCAATTCTAAAAGCCCTGTCTGTTGCCTGATTTTCTACCGCAGGATTCCACCACCTGTCAAAATGAATTACATGACTTGCTGCTGTTAAATTTAAACCAACCCCTCCTGCTTTTAAGGATAATATAATAAAAGGTATGTAATGATGTGATTGAAATTTTTCAATAATTTCTTTCCTTTTATTAACCGGTGTGCCTCCATGTAACTGAAGTCCTTCCCGTTGAAATATTGTTTCCAGATATTGTTTTAAAGGAGGAATTATTTCTTTAAATTGTGTGAAAACAAGAACTTTTTCATGTTTTTCCATAATTGTTTCGCATATTTCACGAATCCTTGCAAATTTCCCGCTATGACTTTCTAAATATTCTTCTCTACCCAGATACTGATCCGGATGATTACAAAGTTGTTTAAATTTCATTAAACTGGACAGAATAATCCCTTTTCGATTAATCCCATCCAGATTTTCTTCTAATTTTGCTTCTAAATTTTTAACTAAATCATTATATAATACAACCTGCTTTTTACTTAATTCAGAATAAATTTTCATTTCAACTTTTTCCGGCAAATCTGAAATTACTGATTTATCAGTTTTTAATCTTCTTAAAATGTAAGGCTTAATAATTTTTTTCAGCCTTGTATAACCATTAATATTATCCTTTAATTTTTTTGAAAAATTGCTAAACTCATTAGCACTGCCAAGCAGCCCGGGATTAAGGAAATCAAATAATGACCATAAATCAGATAATCGATTTTCAATGGGTGTCCCTGTTAAAATTATTCTATTAATAGAATAAAGTTTCTTAACAGCCTTTGTTTGTTTAGTTCCCGGATTTTTAATAGCCTGTGCTTCATCTAAAATAATATAATTCCATGTATATGATTTAATCCATTCATATCTCTGAACAAAAGAATAAGTAGTTATTACAAGGTCCAGTTGATTTAACGATTTATTGTTTTTATTCAAATCTTCAATTCTGTTATTATATTTCTTTTTATTTTGTTTAATATGTACTGATGGATGAGCAATAAAAAATTTAATTGCCGGTGCAAAACGATTTATCTCATTTATCCAGTTAGCTATAAGGGAAGCAGGAAGAACAAGCAAGCTGGCATTATCTTTTTTTATTTTTAAGGCATTCAGCAATGCTAATAATTGTACAGTCTTACCAAGACCCATATCATCAGCTAAACAGGCACCAAGCTGCAATGAATGTAAAAAATACAGCCAGTTTAATCCCCTCCTCTGGTAAGGTCTTAAATTTGCTTTAAAATCTTTTCCAGGGGTTACAGAATTAATTAACTCCGGATTAGTAAGTTTCTCAATAACAGATTGCAGCCATTCTCCATTTGTGATATTAATTGTATCTTCCTCATCAGATAATCCCAATTCTTTTTGTGAATTCAGCTGCAAACGCAAAGCTTCTTTTAAAGTTAAATTATCCTGCTTCATCATTTCCTGTGCCTTTTCATAAGCTTGAAGTGTTTTCTGTAATTTTTCCTTATCAACCTCAATCCATTTGCCCTTGATAAAAGCAAGCCCTTCTGATTCTTTTAATAAATCCCTTGCTTCTTTTTCAGTAATAGGAGTATCTCCTAAATAAAGATTGGCATCAAAATCAAGTATTGAATTCATACCAAGACAGGATGGGCTGTTATTTCCAATGCCAATATTTACCCGAAGATTGCTTGCTTTTCCTTTCCACCAGTTAGGAATTCGACACAAAATACCTGACTTTTCATAAATGGGTATTTCTTTTAAAAAAGTAAACGCATCTTTAGATTGCCATGCTAATGCATGAAAAATTTCACCAGAATCAAGGAGATTAGAAATAAAAGGACTTTCATTAGCAGATACTTGTACTGTAGAAAGCAAATCAAGTAATTTATCATTATCTTTTCCATATTCAGTCAAGGCATATTTTAATGGAACATGTTTAGACTTACCCTGTTTATTTAATTTAGTTGAATAAGTTGCTAAAAATGCAAACGGGGAATCTTCTTTTTTACTTTCAACAAGATGAAAAAAAACTCTACCCACAAGATGAATATCAGGACTATATGAATCTATAAAATTAGATACTGTTCCTTTAAAAGCTCTAATTTCTTTTTGATATTCTGAATTTAATTTTAACCATATATGATTTAAGAATCCTCTGTTGATATACTCAGCACCAGGCATAAGTGGAGTTTTATCTAAAAATTTTATCAATTCATCTTTTGTTAAAATAACATCTATTTTGTCTCTTAATTTTTCTATGTCAAATGTTTGAGCTAATTTTTCAGAAAAAAATCCTGTAAAATCCCTCCAATAATCTAATGAGATGTTAAGTGGAATTGTTTTATTACAAAATCCTAAATATAAAAGAAAAGACTCAAAATTAGTTTGATATCGATTATATAATTCTTTTTGTAATATTTGCTGATCTTTACTAATTACTTCATCAGTTTCTTTCCATTCAATATCCAATGAATTATCAGGTAAGATAACAGCAATAAGTTCTTGATTTAATTTATTTTCATTCATTTTATCAATTAAGCTGCATTTAAATTTTTCAATTTTATCTTTGTCTTCTCTTTTTTAAAATTGTTTTTTTCTTGCTTCATTATTTATGGTTTCATTACATAATTGCATTATCAAATTCCTAAACATTTTTAATAATAAAAAAATTAAATATTAAACATTAATTGTAATTCATTATTCTTTTTAATAAAACTATTATTTTTTAAATAATTATCGTATTCTTCCCCAAAACCTATTCTTAAAGATACTGACTTTAAATTTATGGAATTTAATATTTCTGTAGTAATTACCCGTTTACTATCCCAAAAAATAATTGAATTTAAATATTCCTGTACATATTCCGACACAAGTAATTGATGAATAAAAAGTGCTTCATCATAGGATACACAAGGTATGAAATTACAAGTATCATCAACAATAAAAGGTTTATTATTGTAAGTACCTACTATTTTAAAATCGATTTTTTTATATAAACTAGAAATCGCTATTTTATACTTTGAGAAAGTATAATCACCTACAGAAAAAATTGAATATTTAGGTTTATTTCTATAAATAGCACTTTTTCTATTATTTAATGGCTCTTGATTTTGTTCAAGATAAACCCAAGTTTTAGGATACATCATTTTGATAATATTAGTATCTTCTCCTATAAAATGCTGCGTTACTAATACATATTTTTTAGGTTTATTTATTTTGCCATTTGCAATATCTGAGCTTTTTAATAATGGATAGATTAAATCATCATCAATGTTTACTTTCTTTCCATATCCATTAATTAGTGTATTTTCATTGTTTGAAAATTCCATAATTTTAGATGCATCATGCTTTAATCCATTTCGCCATACATAATCAGATTTTCCTAAAATAAAATCAGTTTTTTTAAATAAATCAGTGTTTGATATAAGTATATTTTTTTGAAATCCAATTTTTCTGTTGAATGTATTTAAATCGATATTATTATAAATTTCACATACTTTTTCATTAGTTATTGTATCACTTTGTAAATAAAACAAACAGGCATCAACATTTGCATTAAAATATTTAATGGCATTAAAATGAAATATTTTACAATTTTTTAATTTATTATTTCTTTTCCAGGAATATACTAATACTTTTCTAGCCACTATTGTCTTACATAGAATTGCTAAAGTAAACTTAATATTCCTTAATTTTTCAATAATATCTAAAAGAATATATTCTGATATATCGAAATTACTTTTTCCAGTAATTGCATCAATTCCATTTTCTGCTTTGAAATTCGTTTTCTTAGGTAAATTTCTACCATCAAGAAAACCTATCTCGGAATTAGTTACCCATGGTGGATTTCCAATTATTAAAAAATCATTTTCAGAAAAGCAATCTGGTATCTCAAGTATTTCTTTAATATTTATGGTGAAATAATCCTCATGATAAAGTTTAATTTTATCTCTATTGCTTTTATAAATACTATTATTTTGCAAAACTTCAATATGAGATTTATTTACTTCCAGACCATATGCTAATTTGATACTATTAAAATGCTTCACTGCGCTAAGAAAAATATTACCTTTCCCACAAGTAGGCTCAAATATCAATTTTGGCTTTATATCTTGTTTAGATAAGATAACACACATTTTCTCTGCAAGTACAATTGGAGTTTGAAAATCACCAAAAATTTTTTTTTCTATTCGTTTCATAATTATAATACTTTAATTACTCCTTCTACTGTTCCTGCTTTTTCAATTATTCTACCATATCGTAATCTCCATTGAAGAGCATTTGATATAGTAAGATAACCTGTTTTTGGTTTTTTTTGTAAAATTTTATCAGCTAATTGTCCCACAGATATATCATCAACTGGTAAATTTTTATCCATAATTAAGGCTACTAAATCATCTTTATTGCCATTATTATTTAAAATTTGATGTATTTGAGAAGTAATTTGATAATCCGCTGTTCTATCTTCATCAACGAAAATTGTATGAAGTATATTTAATTTTCCTGTTTTATTTTTGTCATAATCAATTTTTTCATAAATAAAAATAAGCAAAGAATATCCTAAACCAAATATTTTTTGATTAGCTGATTTAAATGGACAAGATGATTGGGGTTGTTTTATACTTGTCACCTTCATATCTACTTTTAATTCAGGGAAATCAATACCTTTTGCAGAATCACCTTCAAAATATTTATAGCTTTTTTTAAGATATTTTTGAAATTTATGTTCAAAATAAGTTCCAATAGCCTTTCCATCTGTGATGCCATATATAGAGGATTCTTCATACTTTGATTTTATTTTGGCAAACTTTTTTGCTTCAATTTTCAAAAATTCAATTGTTAAATGTTTCATATAACTCCTTTTATCGTCTTACCATATAACAATTATTAGCCAAAATTCAGTTAATAGCAATCAAATTATTAAAATATAACATAATAATATCATAAAAAAAGTTGAAATCAAGTCAAAAATATTTAAATTTTTAAAAAAAATTCTAATTTAGATAATATTTTATATAATCTTGTCCACAATTCCCAATAATTTACAACCTCTTATAAAACTTACAATCTTTAAAATATATGATACTATGAATTAAAAATATGTCAAACTTTTTATCCATGAGTTAGTAATATGTGTCAGTTATCACCTCTTTTAAGTAATAAAGTAGGGGATACTTAAGTATCCCCTACAGTTGTGATTACATAAGAGGCGGTAACTGACGCATTACATGAGTTATTAATAGACAGGAAGGAAAACTTGAAGGTGAACTAAAAGGAAAGTTAAAAGGAAAGTTTGAAGTAGCAAGTAAAATGCTAAAAGAAGGACTTAAAATTCAATTGATAAGTAAGGTAACAGGTCTGAAAAAAAATCAAATTTTAAAATTAATTAAGAGAAAAAAAATATAATTGATTATTTTTAAAAAGAGTTTACACAATTTTTATGACACCCTCAAAAAAATATCTCCTTAACATTTGGAGTATATGTATTATAATGTATATTATAATGTTGAATATTATAGCTACCATTATATCTATTTCAATGAGGATTTATGAAGACAATTCAAATGACATTAAATGAAGAACTATTAAAAGAAGTTGATGAAACTATATATAAATTAAAAACAACACGTTCTGCTTTTGCCCGTAAAGCATTAAGAGAAGCTATTAAACAAATTCATATTAAGCAGATTGAGCTCAAACATCTTAATGGGTATAAGCGTAAACCAGTTAAAAAAACAGAATTTAGTATATGGGCAAATGAACAAAATTGGGGAGCAGACCTTTATACTTTAAAAGTATAGAGTCTGAAATTCTTATTAATCAAGCTACATTTAAATTTTTCAATTTTATTTTTGCCTTTTCTTTTTTAAAACCCAAATTTACTGAAGCATCCAAAATCTCTATTCCAACAATTTTTTCTCCTGTTCCTAAATCAATAGCTATATCCTCATTTAATCTTATGGTGCTTACTGATGTTGGCCCCTTTTTAAAAGAAATATACATAGCATCAACATCCTGATCATACTTTATTTCCATATCTTAATCACCTCTTGTTTTTTCCACTTCTTTTTTATCTGTTCCTCTGTCACACATCTGCTCAACAGAATGATTGGAAAATATTATTTTCCTCATTGATAATATAATAAACAATTAATAATAAATATCAAGAAATATATAACAAGTTCTTACTTAATAAATTATCAGGAATTAATTAATTCTTTTTCCCTATCATATAAAATAATTCCATATTTAAGAATACTTTCTAAAAAACCACTTTTAGTATATTTTTCATTAATAAGTTTAGGTTCAATTGAACTATCTATTCCCCTGGTTAATGTAAAAAGATGAGCACTCACTTCAAGAAATTTACCCTTGATTTCATCAACTACTACTGCCACATCAATATCACTGCCTTCCCATTCTTCTCCCTTTGCATACGAGCCAAATAAAATAATTTTTTTTACAGGAGTATATTTTTTAACACGCTTACAAATATTCTTTTACTTTTTCAATAACTGAAGAATCCACTGATATAACTCCTCTGTATTTTTAAAAATTATTAAACTTAATTATAATTTATTAAATTCTTCTGTTTCTAAATCAGCTTGTTTTATTAATTTACTTAATATTCCAATACCTAATTCTTTATGTTGAGGTATTGATAATGTATAAGAATAATCTTTTTTTACCATCATTATATGGCTCCCTTTTCTTCTTGCTATTATCCATCCAACTTTTTTAAATTTCTTTACAGCTTCTGCTCCTGAACATAATTTTATCCTACTCACACAGCAACCTCAAAAATTTCTTTTTTATGTTTATCTTGTTCTGCTTTTTCATTCATTACTTCAAGCCAACCTTCTATTGCTTCTTTGATATTCTTTTTCACATCTTCTAATGTTTTACCTTGTGAATAACATCCCGGCATTCCGGGTACTTCAGCTACAAAATATCCACTTTTATCTTTTTCAATTACTACTTTTAATTTCATTAGTTAATCCCTCCTGCTTTTATATATAAATAAATATAATTTCTGTTATTTTACTATCAATAAAAATTTTTTATAATTATTTTTTTTGAAAAAAATATAAAAATTAATTATTGACATTAAAATGAATTTTAATTTCTTATAAAATAAAACAGGGGCCCTTATATTCCATTTTAATAAACCAATTGTTCAATTCTAAAAACCCTTTTTTTATTCCTCACTTCATTTAGAACTGAATTTTAAAAGGGCCCCTTTTTTTTATAATTAATGAATAAACTTTTTCATAATATTTTTAATTTTTCTATATTCTCTATTAACCATATAATTTATTATCCTTTCTGTAAAATGAGTCACATCTTCTTTTAAATACTGTGCTAAAGTCCAATAATAGTCAGGAATACCAGGAATACCTATATCCTTTCTAACAACCTTTATAAAATCTTCACAAAGATTTATAATTTCCTCAAAACTTACATCTTCTGCTTTTTTACCCATAAGAGCATAAGTAAATGGAAATTCTGGTAATAATCGAACAGGTAATAATTGCTTTATAGGGTAGATTAAAAATCTTTCAATATAATCAGAATCCAATTTTATATTATATTTACCTGGATTAAGTCCCCAATCACTCATGGGATAAATACCTGCCGGTCGAATAAGTATAGAATCTAAATCATCCTTAACTTCATAAAGATGTTGAAGTGTAATCTTCCTTGTTTCTTTTGTTTCATCTGGTATAGGAAAAATAAAACTTCCAATAGTATAAATTCCTGCCTCATGAACTTTTTTTAAAGTCCTTTTTATCTTTTTAAAATTTATACCTTTTTTCAATTTTTTTAAATTATTATCATCAAGCGATTCAATACCAAAAAATAAAGCACCAATTCCTGCTTTTTTTAATAAATCAAAATCTTCATTTTGATTAACATCAATTCTTGCAAAACCAGATATAATGATATTTTCTTTATGAAGTCCAGTATCAATAATTTTTTTAGCAAATTCAGTTAAAGAAAAAGGAGGTGGTGTTGAATCACAAATTCTAAAACAACGAGTTTTATAATTTTTCATAAGATGAATTACTTCCTTTATTACTTCCTGCATATTCTTCTTTATAATCTTTCGACCATAATTAACAGGTCTTACACAAAATGAACATTTACCCAAACAAGCCTGATTGGATAAAGAAATCATAAATAATGGTATTTTCCCTTCTAACCCAATGTAATGTTCATTAGAGTATAATGGCAATGGATAATTATTAACATCTACAGCTAATCTTTTAGTGAAAATAATATCATTATCTTTTTTTAATATCATATTAGGAATAGACTTTATATTTTTTTCAGCAATTATAGATTCAATTGATATTAATTCTAATCCAAGCATAAGTCCATCTAAGAAAGGAAATAATTCTAATATATGCTCTCTAAACCAATCCACTTTTTGACCAATACCATATATTTTAATTGAGGACTTTCTTGATTTTAAAACTTTTGCCAAATCCATTGAAAATTTAAACCCACTCCCCTGCCAAAGATTTAAAAATATAGTATCAAAATTATTTAAAATAATTTTATCAGCTTCACTTTTTAATTTATCTAAATAACTATTTTTGTATTCATAAAATGCCAAATCACCTAATTGCTGTATATGTTCTTTCCCCCATGTAATTAATTCATCAATATTCCCCCTATCCCAAATTTCTATATTATTACCAGAATCTTTTATTAAAGCAGCAATTTGTGCCAATCGATCATTAGGAAACAAATGGGCTATATCATCCAGCTCACCAGAAAAATTGTATATTAAATAATTTTTCATTTTAAATTAAGTCTTTTGTCTTTCATAATGGTAATCCTAATTGTTTAATAATAACATTATCACTTATTCGATCCGGTATAAACTTTTTTATAATTGATAAAAATTTTGCATCCCTACCAACAAAATAACGAGTTTTAGGCTTCTTAGAAATCAAAGCATGTTCAACAGCTTTAGCAACAATCTCAGGGAGGATTCCTTTTGTACCTAATATTTCTCTTGTTCGAGCTGCAGATTCAAGAGCTGAACCATAATAACTAAGAGCCTCATTTGATAAATGCCTTGTAATTCCATCAGCTACAAATGATGTTTTTTTCCACATAGATGTTGCAACACTTCCTGGCTCTATTATAGAAACTGAAATACCCCACGGTCGAAGTTCCATACGAAGGGAATCTGTAATTGCTTCCATTGCAAATTTTGAGGCAGCATAAGGTCCTATAAATGGTGCTGCCATTTGACCGGCAATTGAACCAATGTTAATGATACGTCCTTTGACTTTACGCAAAAGTGGTAAAAAAGCTTGTATAACTTTAATATGACCAATTATATTTATATCGAATTGTTTTTTAATTTCAGTTATAGGTAAAAATTCCATTGGTCCTGAAATATTAACTCCAGCATTATTAATTAATCCCATTAACCCTTGACCTTTTACAGTTTTATTTATAATATCTACTGCACTTTTAATAGAGTTAGCATTAGTAATATCTATAAAAACAGGCATAAGATTTTTAGATGCACTTTTTTTTAAAATATTCGCATCTTTCTTTGTTCGTACACCTGCAAAAATTTGAAACCCTAAATTATCCAAATATAATGCACAAGCTTTACCAATTCCCTGAGATGCTCCAGTAATTAATATAAATTGGTTTTTATAATTCTGCTTTTTAATCATTATTATTTCTCAATATATACTTACAGGAAAATAAATTTTAAAAGTCGTACCCTTATTTAATGTACTTATAAATTTAATATCCCCATTATATTTTTTAATAATTTTTTTACAAAAAGTTAGACCTAATCCTAAATTTTTAGCACTTGTTGTATAAAATGGATTGAATATATATGGTCGATGTTTTACAGAAATTCCCGGTCCATTATCCTCTATTTCAATTACCATATATTTACTTTTTTTATAATTTGTTATATAAACATTTATTTCAATTTTTTTTAATTTTTTATTAGATTGAAAAATTAAAGCATTAAATTAATTTA
>CBDVEP010000098.1:0-12239 GCA_965373035.1 uncultured bacterium | reverse complement strand
TTAATTATTTATTATAAATTTATTAATTGTATGATATTAAAATTTAAAGGGATTGCTTTAGTCGAGTTAAAATTCCAAAAGTAATTGAAGATGTTTTTTCTCATGCGGCATGATTGAAAGTAGTGAAAGGAAATATTATAAATTTTAATAAATTAAATTTTTTACTTCTTTTAACTTTGCTTATTTTGTTTTTTGCCTGTTCAAATAATCCACATAAAAAAGAAGATATTTCAGGGAAAATTTTACTCAATGCTTATTCAACTGAGTTAAAATATGTAGATCCTGTTAAATCATATTATTCTTATGAAGCAACTATTATTGACCAGATTTATGAATGTTTATTTCAATATCATTATTTAAAGCGTCCTTATCAATTAATACCCTGCCTGGCTTTAAAAGTTCCTGAACCAGAAATAAAAAATATAACTATTAAAGAATTTTATATACCGCGAAAATTTGATTCCAATAACAAGGAAATTTTTAAAACAAGAACAATAAAAGCAGTTTCCTATACTATTAAAATTAAAAAGAGCGTTTATTATTCGCCGCATAAGTGTTTTTCTTATAATAAACAAAAAAGGACAAATACAAGGGAACTTAAAGCTGGTGATTTTTTATATGCATTTAAAAGAATAGCTGATCCCAAACTGGCATGTCCTGTTTTTCCGGTTTTAGTTCCAAAAATAGTTGGAATGGACAGGTTCTTTAAATATAATCAGGATTCTGAAATAATAGTAAAAAAAGGAGATACACTTAAGACAATTGCCTTAAAATATTATGGTGATAAAAAGTATTCTTCTTTAATTTCAAGGCTGAATAATAATATTAATGATTTTGATTTAAAACCTGGTAAAACAAAATTGAAAATTAAAAAATCAACAGATTATAGCTTTTCAATTTCCGGGATTATAATACATGATGATTATACTATAGAAATATTATTAAAAAATAAATATCCGCAAATTTTATACTGGTTAGCCATGCATTTTACAAGCCCTATGCCTGAAGAGGCTATTTTATATTATAAAGATAAAGATTTCAATAAACTGCCTGAAGAAATAAAGTTATCAAGTCCTTTTTATCTTCCTCATCCGGTTGGTACAGGTCCTTATGTTCTTGCAAGCCGCAAACCCAGATACGAGATTGTTCTTAAAAAAAATCCGATTTACAGGGATGAATATTATCCAATTGAAGGAATGCCGTCTGATAAGGAAAAAGGACTGTTGGATGATGCAGGGAAAAAGCTTCCCTTTATTGATAAAGTTATTTACAAGTATAATCCTGAATATATTTCTATATGGAATAAATTTAACCAGGGATATTTAGATGCTTCCGGGATTGGTAAAGAACATTTTGACAGGGTAATAGGTGAAAATAAAGAGTTGTCTGAAAAAATGCAGAAAAAAGGGATTCGCCTGGAGTCTGCTGTTGCTTCTGATATATTTTATTATGGCTTTAACATGCTTGACTCTGTTGTTGGAGGGTATTCTGATAAAAAAAGGTACTTAAGACAGGCTATTGCAAAAGCTTTAAATGTTGATAAATATAAAAAAATATTTAGAAATAATAGAGGTATTACTCCAAATAGTCCAATTCCTCCCGGTATATTTGGTTATCAATCTAAGATTAAAAGTTATAATAATTTTGATTTAAAAAAAGCAAAAGAACTACTTGCAAAAGCAGGTTATAAAGATGGGATTGACCCTAAAACCGAAAAGCCTCTGGAGGTAACTTATGATACAGCGGTCTCATCAGCAGCAGCAAGTGCTTCCCGTCCACATCTTAAATTTTTTAAAGAACAGATAGAGAGATTAGGTATAAAAATAAAAATAGCAGCAACGGATTTAAATACTTATAGAAGAAAAATATTAGATGGTAATTATCAGATATTTGATTCAGGGTGGTTATTGGATTATCCTGATCCGGAAAATTTTATGTTCCTGCTGTATGGTCCTAATGGTACTGTAAAACATCATGCTGATAACAGGGCAAACTATGATAATCCTGAATTTGATAAATATTTTGAAAAAATGGAAACCATGGAAAATATTCCTCTAAGACTTGAAATTATAAAAATAATGAGTGATATTATTAATAAAGATTGTCCATGGATATACTTATTTCATTCAGAGGATTATTATTTATTTCATAAATGGTATAGAAATGTTAAAATTACAGATCTTATTAATAATAGCCTGAAATATAAAAAAATTGATCCGGACTTAAGGATGGAATACATTGAAAAATATAATAAACCTGTTTACTGGCCTGTTATGATATTTTTAGTTTTACTTGTTATTTCTTTTGTACCAGCTATTATTACACTGCGGAGAAAGTATAAATGAGCACATATATACTTAGAAGAATTTTATATGCTATTCCTGTAATTTTTGGTGTTATATTGATTACTTTTATATTGTTTTTTTATCTTACAACACCTGAAACCATAGCCAGACAAATTCTTGGTGAAAAAGCAAAAAAAGAAGTAATTGCAAGCTGGATTCAGATGAAGGGGCTGGATAAACCTTATTTTTTTAATAAAGAAGCTTCAGGATTTAGCAAATTTTCAGATACTTTATTTGCAGGTCATATAGTGTCCTTAATTACATTTCAATTCGGCAGATCATATCAGGATGACAAGCCCATTATAAATAAAATAATAACAAGAGCAGGTCCCAGCCTTAGTTTTACTATTCCTGTTTTTATTTTAGGATTATCTTTAAGTATTTCTTTTTCTTTAATTTTTGCTTATTTCCGATCAACTTATATTGATAAATACGGGACTTTGTTATGTGTACTTGGAATGTCAATTGTTATAATGATTTATATTATTGGATTTCAATGGTTATTCAGTATTCATCTTAGACTTTTTCCAATCAGCGGATGGGCAGAAGGCACAGATAAGGTAAGATTTATTTTACTACCGATTTTTGTCGGAGTAATAGCTGGACTTGGAGGGAGCATAAGATTTTACAGGACCATAATGATTGAAGAGACCACAAAAGATTATGTCCGGACAGCGCGTTCAAAAGGACTTGCTGAATCAATAGTATTATTTAAACATATATTAAAAAATGCCATGATTCCTATTCTTACTAATGCTGTTATGGCTATTCCTTTTTTATTTATGGGAGCATTATTGACTGAAAATTTTTTTGGTATTCCAGGGCTGGGTAGTTTTGCTGTTGAGGCTCTTTTTAGTAATGATTTTCCATCTATTAAGGCAGTTATTTTTATTGGCGCTATTTTGTATCAGATGGGCCTGATTTTAACAGATATCAGCTATGCCCTTGTTGACCCGAGAGTTGTGTTTGAATAGAGGAGAGAATGGTAGAATATTATATTAAAGATATTTTTCACTCATTATTTATTCTTGTGCTCATAGGAATTGGTATTTTTTTTATCATTAAATTGAACAGAAATAAGATATGGAATAATGTTTATAAAAATATTTGGCGAGTTCCTGTTGCGCGGATTTCTTTTTTTATTATATGTATATATTTTTTTATTTTTATTTTAGATTCAGTTACCTTTCCTGTTTTTAGAAAAGTAAATAATAAACCAATTTATATACACTCAAAATCACTTCTTGATGTTATATATTCCCCTTTAAAAGAAGAATCATATTCAGTTCCTTTTGCTAAATATCAGTTTACAGATAAAAAAATGAAAAACAAAAAAATACATCCTGCAGGAACAAATATAAATGGTGAAGATGTGCTTAAGAATGCTTTTAAAGGAATAAAAGTTGCTTTTACAATTGGAGGGTTGACAACATTAATAATATTACCAATTGGGATTTTTTTTGGACTTATTGCCGGATATTTTGGAAAATCAACTGATACAACTGTAACGTATGTTTATTCCACACTGGCGTGTATCCCTGAAATACTTCTTTTAATTGCTTTAATGAATATATTCGGGAATGGAGTTCTTCAATTATGTATTGCACTTGGAATAACAAGCTGGGTAGGTTTATGCAGGATTGTAAGAGGTGAAACAATAAAACAGAAAAACATGGAATATATACAGGCTGCCCGTGCTTTAGGGCATTCACATTTTAAAATTATATTTAAACACATTTTGCCAAATATAATGCATATTGTTTTAATTACTTCAATTTTACGGTTCAGCGGATTGGTTATGGCAGAAGTTGTTTTAAGTTATTTAGGGCTTGGTGTCCCGCCTGAGACTGTAAGCTGGGGTATTATGATTGACCAGGCAAGAAGAGAGCTGGCATGCGACCCTACAGTGTGGTGGAATATTACAGCAGCCTTTATTTTTATGTTTGTTTTAATTTTATCTGTAAATTTTTTTGGTGATACTGTAAGAGATGTTCTTGACCCAAGGACTAAAGTTAAAGGAGCAAAAGCATAAATTAAAATGGCATTACTGGAAGTAAAAAATTTAAGGACTTATTTTAAATTACCTGAAGGAATAGCAAAAGCTGTTGATGGTGTATCTTTTAATCTGGAAAAAGGGAAAACTCATGCTTTAGTAGGTGAATCCGGATGCGGGAAAACAATTATTAGTTATTCTATTATGGGGTTAGTTCCTGAACCAAATGGATATATTGCAGGGGGAGAAGTTATCTATAATGGAGAAAACTTATTAAAATATTCTTTCAGTCAAATGAAAGCTTTAAGAGGCAGGACTATTTCAATGATTTTTCAGGAGCCAATGACTGCACTTAATCCTGTTTTTACAGTTGGTAATCAGTTAATGGAATGTTTATTTACTCATGAAAAAATAAATAAATCAGAAATAAAAGAAAGATGTATTACCATGCTTAAAGAAGTGGGTATTCCTTCTCCAGAATTAAGATTTAATGAATATCCACATCAGCTTTCAGGGGGAATGAAACAAAGAGTAATGATAGCCATGGCACTTTTGTCCAATCCTGATATATTAATTGCAGATGAACCAACAACAGCTCTTGATGTTACAATACAGGCACAGATTTTAGATTTACTAAAAAGTATTCAGGAAAAATATAAAACTTCAATGCTTCTTATTACACATGATCTGGGAGTTGTATCGCAGAATGCTGATAGCTTAACAATTATGTATGCCGGCAAGATTGTGGAACAGGGAGATGTAAACACTATTTTTAAAAACCCTTCACATCCATATACCATTGGATTACTAAGAAGTCTTCCTTCCATGCATTCACCAGGGGAGAGACTTCATTCTATAAAAGGTATGGTTCCTCAAGCCTTACATTTCCCTGCAGGCTGTAGGTTCAGAACCAGATGTGAAGAAGCAAAAGAAATATGTTCAGAGGAACCTGATTTGAAAAAATTAAAAAATGGTATAAAATGTGCCTGTTTTTTCAGGGAATAGTATGAAAAAAAAATTATTAGAAGTAAAAGATTTAAAAGTATATTATCCAAAATACAAAGGTATTTTTCAAAAGCTTGCTTATTATGTTAAAGCAGTCAATGGTGTGTCTTTTACAGTAAGTAAAGGTTGTACATTAAGTTTAGTTGGTGAATCAGGCTGCGGTAAAACCACAATAGCAAAAGCAATTATTTCTTTAATACCAGTTGCCAGTGGAAGTGTCTTTTATAATGGGGATGATATTACTAATCCAGAGGAGTCTGTAAGAAAAGAAATCGCGAAAAATATACAGATAATATTTCAGGACCCTTATGGCAGTCTTAATCCCAAGATGAAAATAGGGCATATTATAGATGAAGCAGTTAATGTGAAATATCCTCATATTTCTAAATCCCAGACAGTTCAAAGGACAAAGGATATGCTTGAGAAAGTTGGCATTCATAGAAGTGATTATGATAAGTACCCTCATGAATTTTCAGGTGGACAGAGACAGCGAATAGGCATAGCAAGAGCTATTGCTGCCTCGCTTGAGTTTATTATTTGTGATGAATCTGTAAGTGCCCTGGATGTATCTATCCAGGCAGATATAATTAATTTATTAAAAGACCTCCAGGAGGAGAAAAATTTAACTTATTTATTTATTGCACATGACCTTTCAGTAGTTAAGTATATATCCACAGATGTTGCTGTTATGTATCTTGGTTATATTTTAGAGTACAGCAGTTGTGATGAGATTTTTAATAATCCATTACATCCTTATACTATTTCTCTTATGAGTGCTGTCCCGGAAGTATATGAAAAAAATAATAAAACTAAAGGTGCCTTTCAGAATAAAAGAATTATTCTTACAGGTGATGTGCCTTCACCTGTAAATATTCCAACAGGTTGTCCTTTTCATCCAAGATGTTTTATGAAAAGAAATGAATGCAGTAGTTTGAATATAAAGCTGGAACATGCTGGAGGCAATCATTTCACAGCATGCCCGTTTTATTAGGGGGTCAAATGCCCCGACCTGACCCCTATATGAGGAGTTTATGAAAATATTGATTTTAAATCCGCCAAGAGTGGATGGTTATCCTGTTGTACGTGAAGAAAGATATGAGCATAAAGATTTGGGTTCTGTTTATCCTCCTTTGAATTTATTATACACAGCAGGGGTTCTAAAAAAAAATGATTTTGATGTTAGTTTTATTGATGCTAATGGATTTGATATCTCTTTTGAAAAACTAAAAGAAAAGTTAAAAGAAATAAAACCAGATATTGTTATTTCAAGATGCGGTTTTGATACACAGAATGAAGATTTAAAAGTTATGAAGTATATTAAAGAGCAGTTTAAAGCTTGTATTATTTTAAGAAATAAGATTATATCTGATGTTGACTGGTTAAAGAAAGAGTTTTTACTGAAAAATAATTTTATTGACATTTTAGTTGATTATGAAATGGATTTAGTAATTGGGGATTTGATAAAGCATATATTAAAAAATGGTTATGGTTCCTTCTCCGGGCTTCTGGAAGTCAGAGGGATTTCGTTTTTAAGGGATAAAGTAATTACAACTCCTCCTGTTGATGTTAAACAAATGGATATAGATAACTGGCCATACCCGGCTTATAACCTTCTGCCCAGCTTAAAACCCTATCACACAGGTGTTCTTAATTCTCCTTTTGCTCTGGTAGTAACTTCAAGAGGATGTCCTTTTAACTGCTCATTCTGTGCTTATGCCCTGATGGGTTACAGGATCCGCAAACCAGAGAAAGTACTGGAAGAATTAAAATGGCTGAAAAAAGAATTTAATTTAAAGAGTTTCCTGTTTTTTGATGATTTATTAGGACTAAAAAAGGATGTTTTTATTAAGCTGTTAAATTTAATGATTAAAGAAAAATTAAATTTAAAGTGGGTAGGGTGTACCAGGGCAAATTTACTTGATGATGAAATGCTGAAATTAATGAAGAAAAGCGGGTGTAAAGAAATGGCAATAGGTATTGAGTCCGGTTCAGAGGAAGTTTTAAACAGAACAGGAAAGGGTATTTCTTTAAAAGATATAAAAAGAGCTGCCAAGCTTTTGCATAAGCATCATATTTTATTTTATGGACTTGCTATTATAGGATTACCAGGAGAGAGCAGAAAAACAATAGATAAGACTATTAAGTTTATTAAAGAGATTGACCCTTTTTATACTCAATTTTGTTTTGCTACTCCTTTCCCTAATACTGCAATTTATAAATATTATAAAGAACGCAACTTATTATTAACAGAGGATTGGAGGATGTATTCACCCTTATCTCCAGAACCTGTAATCCGGACAGAGGAACTCTCCTTAGATGATTTAAAAAAACTAAAGAATTATATATATAAAAAGTTAATCTTACGTCCTGGTTATCTCCTGAAAAAAGTTCGGTTGTTTGACTGGAAGTGGAATATACAGGGGTTTTTTAAAATCCTTGGAAGAATTATTGCAATATTAAAAAAGACAATGATACGATGAAATATGATTTTATAATATTATCTTCTTTATCATTTAACTCTGGATGCTTTCTTCGGGCAAAATATCTTGCCAGTGCTTTAAAAAAAGCAAAAGCTAAAGTAAAATTAATTATTCCTTTTCGTACTAAACCATTTATGCTTGATTTTGCCTTAAATTTTATAAAATATTTATTTGCTGTTTTATTTACTGATTACAGGATTGGTATGGCTATTAAACCCTATCCTAATACTTTAATACCCTTATTAGTAAAGAAGTTTATTAAACATAATATAATAATAGTGGATATTGATGATATTGATTTTGGATACAGGAAAGGGGCTATAAGTACTATTTCCCGCTGGATTCAAAAACCATTTCCCAGATATTTTGATGTTGTTACCTATCATAATTCATTATTAAAAGAATTTATCAAGGATGAATATGGTGTATTAAATCAAAAATTGCATGTTTTAAAGCAGGGTGTGGATATGGATGTCTTTAATTACAGAATAAAAACAAATGATTTTAAAGAAAGATTTTTTTTCAGATATAAATTAAATAATAATACAAAGATTTTAATATATACAGCTCATCTTAATATTGCATCTGATCTGGAGCTTGTTTTCAGGAATATTAAAAGCATACTGGAAAAATATAATTGTTTTTTAATTATAGCAGGTGGTGGTCCTTTGTTGAACTATTATAAACAATTAGCAGATAATTTGAATCTGCAGAATATATATTTTACAGGATATCTTTCTCCTTATGAAATAGTAAAATATATTATGATTTCTGATTTTTCTTTAGTTTATTATAAAGATAAAAAAGTAAATTATTACAGAAGCTCTATGAAACTGCGTGAGCATCTGGCATTAAAGAAAAAGATTATTTGTAATGATGTGGGGGAGTTAAAATTATTTAAGAAATTTACTTACCAGAGCAGTACAAATATTGTTAATTTTATAAAATTAATTGAGAAACTTTTAAAAAAGAATCCAGTTGACACGCGGGAGATAAAAGGTTATAATTTTATAAAAAAAAATTATAATTGGGAAAAGATTGGAAAAGAATTTTTATGGGGTCAGACCCCATTATTACCATTCAACAAAAACTTTAAGAAGTCGATAAACAGATAAGTATGGAGTATGAAATTATGAAAAAGGTGTTATTTTTCTTAATGTTTTTAATTATGTTAACAGGGGATAATTATGCCCAGGATAAAGCTGCAGATTCCCGATTAATCACTGAACAGAAAGTTCCTGAAGCACCACTTCTTGATTGGCCATTAGATAAACCAAGGGGATTCAGAAATTATGCACAGGAATTGATTTTTAATAAAAAAATGCCCTATGAATTTTTACATATTGCATGGGCTTATTATATGTCAGGTTATAATGGTATAAGAACATACATGGGTGATGAAAGATTTGATTCTTTCAGGCAAATAATTGGTATTAAGCGATATGAAGTTAAACAGGATGAATATGATAAATACTTAAGAGATGCTTATAAAACAGAAATATTCACTATAACAGGAGGTTCTGTTGTACATGATTTTGTGCAGGCAGAATGGTATTTTACAAAATCTTTGCAAATTTTAAGGGATAAGGTTAAATGGGACCCCCAGATTACAAATAAAGAAATATATAAAGATTTGGTAAAAAATATTTACAGGAGCATGGTTTATTGTGCTTTATATATTGGTAATTATAAAAAATCATTAAAATATTTAATTGAATATAAAAAATACGGAACTGATACATTGTTTATTATGGAATGGGAAGCCCGAATATTCGGAGTTCTTGTGGATATTGCCGAGAAATATGATTGGGTTTTTGTAGGTAAAATGTCTTTTGATTATATGAAAAAAGAACACAGGAAGCTCCTTTTAAAAGCTATAGATATGCATTATCCTGGAGAATCTGTTTTAAAACAGGAATTAAGAAAGCGAATATATCCTGACCTTGTGATTGAAAGTGTTAATTTAACAAATGAAATGTTCTTTGCACCTGATGAGGTAAAATAATCTATTTTTGTAATATTTCAATTTTTTTGAAATATTATAACCGCAGAGACTTAAAAGAACGCTAAGTTATGGATAAGAAAAATTATTTTTATTTTTTTAGTAGTTAATTTTAATTTCTTTGCGTCCTTTAGCGTCTTTGCGGTAAAAATTTAGGGAAACTGAATTATTACCTATTTTTAGTTATTAGTCAAAGAACTGTCTTTTTTTAATGTGTTAATATTAATAATATAAATTAAGCGGCATATATAATTGTTTTTAAATTCTACTTTTTTTATTACACCTGATTTTATTATTTTATTTGCTGGAATGCTGAATTCTTCTTCTGCTTTTTGTTGAGCAGCAATTATTGCTGTTTCTTTTGCCATATTTCTTGCCTGCACTTTTTTAGTAATATGCTGGGGAGCTTTTCCATAGGCAATGATTTGATAATGATTCTTATCCATATAAAACCCGCGTGTTATTTCTTCTTCCTTATCACATGAGATAAAAGCTAATATGAGTATATAAAAAAGGGGTATTATTATTTTTGCATTTTTCATTTTTTTCTCCTTTTTTAATTAAATATTACCGCAGAGTCGCAAAGAACGCAAAGTTATAAATAAAATATAGCAATATAATTGCCATTGTATATCAATTTATGATTTTTTTGCGAACACTGCGCCTTTGCTGTAATATTATTTTAAATCATATTCAATAAAAGTTGTCTGTAATCTTCATCAAGCATTAAAAATCTGATCCCGCAACTTTTAGACTCTTCTTTAACCCATACAATAATACCTTTGATGTGTTGAAAATCTTTGTCTTTAAAATGAAAATCGAGGAAAGCTTCATTTCCCAGCTTTAATATACGATTTGTTTCTAATTGTACTCCACCTGGGGATATATCTTTAATTTTAGAATTAAAAAATATATCAGTATCAGGAAAATTAATCTTTGCATCAAGGTTCACAGGTATTCTTCTGAATTCTCTTTCATCAAATAAAAATTGTTCAATATTTTTATCCAGTAATGCCAGGGAATCAATATCAATCAGTTCCTTAATGGATAAATTAGACTGGCTTAAATCAATAAATTCTTTTTTTAAAAGTTCCTTCATTTCTGAGGTGTAGATACATTTTATAATAGGTTTTTTTAAATTATTTTTATTTGTTTTAAATACAAGCCCTATTTTATTATTTGATAAAAACAGCCATGAACCAATGGGGTAAAGGGATGCAGCCCTGCAATAAGCTAATGTGACATCATTATCAAATTGCTGCCGTTCTTTCTGTAAAATATACATAATAGCTTTATGAGGATGTAATTTTTTACTGAATGGATTTTTATTTGTTAATAATTCAAATCGATCAGTAAAAGAAAGTATGAGTGAATATTTATTAAACAAATGTCCTTTAATTCCATCAGGATAACCGCTCCCATCAATTCTTTCATGATGATGAAGAATTGCTTGCCTGATGTCATAATCAACTTTCATAGAAGTTAATAAGTGATAAGCATTATTAGTATGCAGTTCAATTTTAGATTTATCTTTTAAAGAAAATTTCGTATTTTCATCAATATCCGGGAAACATTCCAGTAAGCCAATATCAACTAAAAGAGCTGCTATTCCTATTTTTATAAGTTCTTTTTTATTAAAAATTTTTTTATTACATATGTTTAATTTTTTAAAATCTCCTTTTACAGACTCATCTGTAAGTTTCTGAGTCATCATTTTTGTAAGCTCAATAGCAATAGAAATTGCAATAAGGCAGACATTAATAGAATGGCGAATTATCATATTAAATTCTTTACGCTTAATATTAAGTAATAAAAAAGTAGAATCCCTTTTAGGCCCTGTATCATCAATTAATCCTGATACAATTTGTTTAAGTTCTTCTATTTTATTTTCTTTGTTTATAATGATTTCATTTAGTAGAATGTATATTTCTGCAAGCCGTGTATTGATGTTTTTATTAATTGTTTTTAATGCTTTTTTCTTTGAATTTTCAATAATAAATATTTCATCATTGGCATTTTTAATATGATTTATAATATCTTTAGCTTCTCTTTTAAAATCACCTGAATAATCATTTTCTTCAATTTTTATTTTTTCTCTTTTTTGTAAAAGATGGAAAAGATAAGCCCTGTCAATACCCTCTCGGATCATACGTTCATATATTTTTGTTTGTTTTTCCATCGTCTATATATATTATAAAATGCTGTTTTCTTTTTAAATGTCAAGAATTTATTTACAGGTTTACCTTAAAGGGATAGAAATCATCTCTTTTAGCAACATAGTAGCCGAGACTTAAGTCTCGGCTGCATTAAAATTGCGTTAAGAAGTGAAACCTCCCATTACACTATTTTTAAAAAAAATGTAATGGGACAGTTATCGGGGGTAAAATTTTAAATCCGGATAGTCTATAACAAGT
>CBDVEP010000097.1:0-12346 GCA_965373035.1 uncultured bacterium | reverse complement strand
ATTGAAAAAAAGAAAAAAGAAAAAGATATAAAAGAAGAAAAAAGAATTATTTTTATAGATTCCATGGATAGCAAAAAAAACTGGGAATTACAAAAAGATGAAGGAGTTGCTGCTTTTGTAAAGATTTCAAAGGGAACTATTGGAAGAGCCATCAGGATTAATTATGATTTAGAAGAGGGGAACTGGTTCCAGATATTAAGAGAATCCATGATGAACCTTACTGGAATGGATGAGATTGAGTTTTATTATAAGGGCGGTAATGCAGTTAATAACATTGAAATTAAAATTCAGGATTCAGATGGTTCAATTTATGGTTATATCTTAAATGCCGCCAGTAATGTACCTGATTGGAAAAAAGTTGTTATTCCTTTTTCAAGTTTTAAATATTTCTGGGGTGGAGATGAAAGACTTGCTCTTGCAAGTATTAAAAGTATTAGTATTGCTGTTTCTAAAAATAGGGGTGGAAAAGGATATGTTCTTTTTGATGATTTTAAAATTAAAGCTGAAAAAGGATTAAAAACAGATGTATATACTACCAGTGCTGATATTGATGATTTTGAAGAAGTGAATTTACAATCAAAATATTTAGCTTTGAAAGAAGACAATTCTACAATAATTATAAATTCTTCCCGTTTATATGTTAAGAATGGAAATTATTCTATGGAAATTTTATATCAGCTTTCTACTGATAAAACTACACCATCCAGTGTGAGTGCGCTGTATCAGTCAGACAAATCCTTGGATTGGAGTAATGTTGAAAAATTACATATATGGGTTAAAGGGGATGGGTCTGGTAATATTTTTAGAATTAGTTTACTCGATCTGGAAGGGAATCCTTATATTTATGAAGATAAAGATGTTTTGTTTTCTCATAACTGGAAAAAAATATCAATGCCCTTACATGCTTTTAAGATTCCCAAATGGTGGACTATAAAAGGGGAAAAGTCTGTAAAACATAAGACTATTAAAACAGTAAAAGGCTTTGAGTTTTCTATGGTTGGCAGGATAATAGATAATTCCCAGGGTAAAATTTATATTGACCATTTTTATTCAACAGGTAAAAAGCTCCTGCCAATTAATGTGGTGCCTACAGAAACATTGCAGGTTATTAAACTCCAGCGTCCACAGGGAAATGTTGATATAAAAGGAAGAGCTTATGTGGAATATAAAAATTCAGAAGAAGAAAATCATAGGATTTTAGCTAATGCTAATCTTGGTTTTGATGCTGCTTTAAAGAAATTTCAGTTTTATTTAGAACTTCACCTGCATGATCAGGAATTTGGAGAAGGAGTTTATGTTGATAATAATAAAAATTTAAACACAGATTATCCTGAAATAGAAGCTTCTTCAATCAGGATAAGTGCAATTAAACCTATAGATTATATTCATAATATTACAGCAGGTAATATATGGGTTGATTATTCTGATTATACAATTTCTCAATGGGGATGGGGTTTTAAAGGGGTACAGAGTGAAGGTGCAATTAATTTTTTAAATTTTAATATGTTTTTAATAAAGCATAAATATGATTCAATTACTTATGGTGGATTTTTAAATTATGTACAAGAAGGTTATATTGGAAGAATTATATATGTACAGTATAAACAAACAGGAAAAAAAGAAACATCAGGTATAGTTAATTCTGATGGAGAGATTATTTCTGACAGCAATGGTGTTGTTGGAGCTGCCGGTACTATTATTGAAACAGTAGAAACTTTAAATGACCAGGTAATAACACTGGAATTTGGCAAGAGATTTTCAGATAATTTTACATTAAGATTTTTAACAGGAATTGATATATATAAAAAAACCGGCATTTTAAATCAAGAAGATATACAGAACCCTGTATTCAGTCATTATTTAGAAGAAGAGATAGACCAGAAAGGATATACTTATAAAGCAGAAATAGAACTAAACAATTTTCCATTAAAAGAAGGGAGAATATATTTTCATTTAAGAGTATCTGATAAGAATTTTAAACCTTATTATAGAAAAGAACCGGAATGGTTTGATGAAAGTAAATCAGATTGCAAGGGATTTAATCTGCAATTACGGCAGAGTGTTCTGGGATTTGTGCCTTCATTTACTTATGATTTCATCAGAAGAAAATCAAATGATGAATATTATAGTAGATTTTATCAGTGGGGAATTGATAAATATAACTATTATAGCATGGATTTATTTTTTTTCCAGGAATTTAAAAATCGAAATGATAAATGGGACAAGCGGGATATACATGGTTTATTTTCTGAAATTGCAGAAGTGCATGAAGATATAAAATCTTATATTTTTAAAATAGTTTATCATTTTTCACCCAGTGTTGAATTACTCCAGGAGTTGCGTTTTGAATATATTACAAAGCCGGAAGAGGATAATAAAGAATATGATGCAATTGTATATTATACACAGTTTTTATATTATTTATCATCAACAACAAAATTAACGTTTAATGCAAGAGCAACAAAATACGGTAAAATGGAATGGGAACCACATATGTATCCTTATGATGATAATTACTATAAATTATTATTTGAAGTTAGTTTTTAAAAAGCAAATGTTTATCTGTAATATTCTCATAATTAATAATTAATGAGAAAAATTTAAAAAAGGAGGTGAAAAAAAATTAAACATTTGTTATTTTAATAAAAATAATAAACAAAATATTAATGGAGGGATAAAATGAAAAAATTAAGTTTACTGATAATTTGTTTGACAATTATGTTCTTCATAGGAGCAAACTCTCTTATGGCATTTACTGAGGAGACCACAGTAGATCTAACCCTTACAGTTTGGAACTCTGCACATTTAAGTATAACTAATGCCAATGGTGATGGATCTGTTTTAGCATTAGGTCCAGTTACAGCAGGAAAAACTAATTATTATGGTGCCATGAGAGCTGTTTTTAAAAACAATGGTACTGACCCTTATGATATTCAGTTAAAAGCAGAAACAACTGGAATAACTTTAATAAATGATGGTCCTGTAGTAGGAACAGATGAAGTTAGACTTTCCGGAATATTTATAGACTGGGAAATTGAAGATATTAAGGAAAAAATTGATAATGATGCTATAACAACAGTATATCAGAATTGTACATCAGGAAAATTTGCAGACCCTGCTGATGATGATAAATTCAAAGGAATTAATGTGCCTGTAGGTGGTGGATCAGACAGAAATTTAAAATTTGCTGTTGAAGCAGGTACTGCTGGTACTGAAGGAGTAGGTAGAACTATTACTGTGTATGCTAAAGCTGTTCCTTCTTCTTGATTTTGTTATAAGAAAAAAAATGAAAAAATTTCGCTGGTTCGGGTTTATGAGGCCCGAACCAGCAGCTTTTTGTTTTTATAATAAGGGAAAAAATGAAAAAAGTATTATTAAGCATAATCATATTACTTATAATGTGCCCTTTTCTTTTTTCAAGCAGCATTTCAACATCATTTACTGAAGTCCTGCTGGAAAATTTAGAGCCAGGTAAAAAATATAGTTTAAAGAAAATAGCTAATTATCCTTATAATATAAAAAATAAGGGGAGTCGAAGAATAAAAGTCAGGATTCAACCTGTTAAGACTCAAACCGGCAGTTTGAAAAAAAAATTTAAAAGCATACCTGATAAAAGCTGGGTTAAATTAAAACCTGATATAGTAGAACTTAATCCAGGAGAAGAAAAATATTCTGATATTATTATTACTATTCCGGATGATGAGAAATATTACGGAAAAAAATATCAGGTAAGTATTTTATCTGAAACTATAAATAAGGGAGGGTTTTCCATTGGACTGGCTTTAGAAAGTTTTTTCTTTTTTACTACAGTTAAGAAAGGAGTTAAAGTTAATGAAATGAAATCACTTATTAATTTGAATTATGAAATTAAACCCAGCAATTATTATATAACAAATATAAAAATTAATAATAGTCATAAATTAATAAAAAAAAATTATGAACTTAATATATTTAGTAAGGGATCTAATAATATAAAATTAAAAATAAAAGTTATTAAAGTATCAGATACTCTGGATCAATGCAGAAGGGGATATAAGGATATTCCTGATTTATCCATAATAAAGTTAAAAAAAGATATAATAAAACTTAATAAAGGAGAAGAAAGTAAAATAAGATTTGAAGTACATCTGCCGGACATGGAACATTTTAAAGGCAAAAAATATCAATTTATTATTTACATATCTACTGATGATGAAAAAGATTCAAGTGGAAAATATACTAAAGTGTTTATGAATTTATAGATGGTGATAATATTATGAAGAAAATAATTTATATTATAATTATGTTTTTATGTTTATTACATTGTTTGCATGCTTTTACTAATACTTCTAATACTAAATTAACTTTAAAAATTTATAATGGCGCAATATTGTTTGATGACTTAAATTCTCATATGTGGTGGTGGGAGCCTTGGGGACAGACAGTAACAACATTAAGTTATACAGAGTTTGATGGAAAAAAATGTTTAAAAACCGAAAATATGCGGACAAATGAAGGAGGTTGGGGCGCATTACTCAGAACAGACCATTATTTTAAAGCTGAAGACTGGGAGTCTTTTGATTCTATGAAATGTAATATTTTCCTGGCAGAAAATCAATCTGGTATAAAAATAAAATTGGAGATTCGAAATAATGTCGGGATTATCGAAGCTATTACTTCTTCTGAATTAACATATAATACATGGAATAACATTACATGGAATTTTAATGCTTCTTTAGACTATTCTAATGTATCGAAAATAATTATAGTAATAGAGGGTCTGCATGAGGATGTAACCCGAACAATTTATTTCGATAATATGAGATTATCAAGTGGTGGTAGTGATGAAATGTGGGATGATTTTAATGATCAATCCTATAAATGGAGATATGCTGATTTTTCTGATGCTGTTAATTTTTCTCCTGAATCATGGATGGGAGCCTGTGAATCTATTTCACATAATAATGTAGAAAATGCAGCTACAAATGCTGGCTGTATATATATGCAGTGGAATCAAGCCAGAACTAATGCTGATTATGCACAGGTAGAAAATGATATAACTTTTAATGAAAATTTACAAAACATAAAAAAAATAAGTTTTCGAGCGAGATGCAGCAGTAGTTCTGCTAAATTTAAAGTCGGTTTTAGTGATTCTAACTGGCTTAGTATAGAGTCTGCTGAAACAAATGTTTCAACAGCTAATACATGGGAAACTATTATATTGGATTTACCGACTTCGAATCCTTCTTTTCTCTGGAATCAGGTTATTAAGTTAAGATTTATTGTAAAAACAGATACAGCAGCAACAGGTGAGATTTTTATTGATGATATAAAATTATTACCTGATTAGTTTTTAGATTTGGTGAATTATGAAAATTAAAAAATTTATTATTATTTTTTTTATATTCTTATTTTATGTAAACCTGTATTCAGCTAAGATAACTGTAAAAATATTTGATGATTCACGGATTTCTTTTGATTTATTAAGTTCAGATAATGTGGATATGGGGAACTTAATTGCAAATCAATTTTATTTAAGCAGTTCTGACAGCGGCCGTATTATTTTAAAAAATACAGGAGAAGTTCCTATTGGCTTTTCTCTATCTATACAAATGCAGAGTTCTGGGGTTATACCTGTTGAAGGTACACCGGGGGAAAATAAATTTAGATTGTTTGGTTTATTTCATAAATGGGATGTTAACCCGGAAAAAGATGATTTTAAAGACGATGACATAATTACAACTAAATACAAAGATGCTTCAACAAATGTTTTTTGTAAATTAAATTATTCGGATAAATATAAAGGAATAAACATAGAACCGGAAACTGAACAAAGTTTATTTTTACGAATAGATGCTCCATCCCTTGTAACAGAAGAGCCAAGTGTTTTAAATTTTAAGTTATTAATAAAAGCTTTTATGACCATTCAGCAGGAGGAACCACATAAAAAACCTGAAGAAAAAATTTTTACACCTAATGGAGATGGAATTAATGATCTTTTAATTTTTCATGGATTAAGTGGAAAATTACAGCAAGGTGGATTTGAAATTAAAATTATTGATGTGCGCGGCAGACTAATCCGTTTAATTACTGATGTAGAATACTGGGATGGTAAGGATGAAGAAGGTAAATATGTTAAAACAGGTGCGTATCTGTATCAATATAAATATGATAATAACTTTATTACAGGTATTGCCATTATAGCCAGATAAGGAAGGGATAATTATGAAAAAAATAATTATAATTTTATTAACATTATTAGGAATTACAAATCATATTTATTCTGCTTTTGAAGATTATGGCTGGGGAACAAGGGCTGCGGCGTTAGGTGGTGCTTATATTGCTGTTGCTGATGACAGTAGTGCTCCATTTTATAATCCTGCCGGGATATCTTTAATGGAAAAATCAGAAGCAAGTTTTATGTATGCCGGGCTTTTAACTGGTCTGGATATGGAAACATTATCCATGATGCGCTCAGGTGTAGTTTTAAAACCTTATAGTTTTGGAAGTATTGGAGCTAATTGGGCAAGATTTAATGTCAATGGGCTCTATACTGAAGATATTATTATTTTAACTTATGCTAATAATTTAAATCAAATTCACAGCAGTATTAATAATAATATTTTAATCGGTGCTAATATAAAAATATTCAGATCTAAATTCATTTTATATGATGATGAAATAAGAGATGATCCTGTTTTCAGCCAGGGTGATTCTAAAATGAGTTTTGGAATTGATCTGGGCTGTATTGTAAAAATTAATAATAGTAAAATAGCAAATGATACTTATAAAGTTGGTTTAAGTATTTTAAACATCAATCAGCCTAATATTGGGTTAGAACAGAGAGATATAATCCCTATGCAGGTTAAAGGTGGATTTTATTATCCGATTAATATTTATGGTACTTTTTTAGAAAAAATCAGTATAAACAGATCACTTATTGCTGTAAGCATAACATATATTGATAAGAATGATATAAACGTTCATATTGGGCTGGAGAATAATTTTTTAAATGATTTATTAAGCTTTAGATTAGGAGGAAATTTGCGTGAAATTGGGGGTGGCTTGGGTTTTAAATATGGTTTAAAAAATTATGTTGATATTATATTAAATTATGTTTTTTTATATCCATTCGAAATAAGGGATACTTATGGTTCTCACCGAACATCTCTTTCTGTAAGGTTTTAAAACTTTCAAATTTTTTTATTCAGTAAAAAAATTTTTTCCTTGACGAATTTTTTTAATTTTGTTAATTAATTTATAATTTATCTTGATATTTATTGGAATTTTATATGAGTGTAACAATTAAACAAATTGCAAAAGAGCTTAACATTGCACCTTCTACCGTATCAAAAGCTTTAAATAATAGGCCAGGTGTTAATAAGTCCTTAAGAGCTGCTATAAAAAAAACTGTCAAAAGGATGGGATATGCACCTTATATAATAGCACGTGAAACTGGTATGTATGATACAAGATTAAAAACTATCGCAATTATTTATACTCGTATAGGAAGGCATCTTGTTGATAAATTACAAAAAGGAACAGATAAGGTCTTTTATAAAAATGGTTATTATGAGCTGCGATATACTATTGATGTAGGTAATTTGCTTATATCAGAAGACATAGAGAGTCAGTTAATTTTTCAGCGTATATTATCAGATAAAAGGATTTCAGGTATTTTATTTGCATTTATTCATGTTTCAGATGTTTTGCTTTGTCAATTTCATAAGAAGGGAATCCCAACAGTTATTTTAAATAGTTATACAGATTATGGTAAATGTGTTACTATCAATAATTATAATGCTATGTATCAATTAATAACAGAACTTATAAAATTAGGGCATAAAAAAATTGGATTGATTATGCCAAGCGAAGCTTCAGAACATATCTGGCAGGATAGATTTCAGGGATATAAAGACGCACTTAAATATCACCATATTATTTATGATGCTGAATTTTATATACATGAATATACTTTTAAACTATCTGAATCAGTTTTTGCTACTAAGCAGTTAGTAAAGAATCATCCTGAAATAACAGCCATTGTTTATGGGAATGATATACAGGCTTATGGCGGGTTAAAGGCTTTCAGGGAAATAAATAAGAAAGTTCCTGACGATATTGCTGTTGTTGGTTTTGATGATATGGAATTTAATCAGGTTGTTATTCCTTCATTATCTTCAGTAGAGCAGCCCATAGAAGAGATGGGAGAGATAGGAGCTAAAATGTTAATAAATGCAATTAAAAATAAAAATTATTCTCATGAAGCTGTTGAATTAGAAACTAAATTGCATCTACGAAAGTCATGTCTAAAAGATTATAAAGATCCTTCTTGATTATAATTTTTAAAGCGATTTAAAATAGACTTCTTTATATATTATAGGCTTACCTAAAATTTCAAATCTAAATAACAAAGGTTTATTTCCTTCAGGCACTAAAGTAACTTTAATGTTCCTTGTTTTGATTTTGCCATTTTTAGGACTTTGTATTTCAGCTCCTTTAACCCTGATTTGATACTTTTGACCTAATGCTTTTTTAGGCATTTTTATTTGAAAAATATTTTTTTTGTTGATTTTTATTTTTTTTGGGGATATTATTTTTAATGTAAAATTTCTATTTAAATCCCGGATAATATCCTTTTTACAGCCGGAAAGTAAGTTAATATTTTCAGTAATTTTTCTTTTACCCTTTTTAATAACAATTTTATATTGTTTCTGTGGTGCTAATGTTATGGGTTTAAATTTCCCTTTTTTATCTGTTTTTACCCTGGCTATTCTTTTCTTTTTATCAAATATTTCTATAGTAGCTTTGGAAACTGGTTTCCCTTTTAAAAGCACCTTTCCTTTAATTTCAGCAGGATTATCCAAAATAGACAAAAGAGCAAGATATGCAGCATTATGAGGAAGCCAATCTTCACCGCTGGAAGGAGTATCTCCCCACCATTCTGGTTCTTCATTTTTACCACCAACAATACCATTAGGAATAATACCTGCCAACTTTGGTTTGCCAAAATATTCAGCCATAATAACAGGATTCTTAGAGCCTACACCAATAAGCATACAATAATCAAGGGGATTCTCACCTAAAACCCAGTTAACCTGGTTGTCTGCAAATTCTTCTAATTCTAAATCATTAATAATCTGTCCCCATTTCATTGCAATAAAAGCCAGTCCCAAATGATCGCAATTTAATCCATGATTATCTGCTGCTGCTCCTTTTGCTTCAGCACCTGCAAAATAATTAAGTTTATAATAAATTTGAGATTCTGTGTCCTTAAAAGAGACTTTGACAATTTGTAAGTCATCTTTAATTAATTCTACTTCTTTAAGATATAAACTTCCTTTGCCACCCTGTATTTTAGAAACAGTAAACCATATAGCATCTAAATTACTTAAGTCTAATTTTCGGTCACCTCCCCACATATATTTTAATTGTGAAAAATTTATTTCTTCTATGGTCCAATTATTTGTTGGGGATATAGTTTTTTTATAACCAAAAGTAGAATTATCACTATCAGTGAACATGAATTTTAATATATTTTTTTGTCCATTATATTTATATTTAAATTTTATTTTAACCAGTCCTGATAGATCATTTTTAATTTTTTTATTAATTTGTGCCCAGTTGCCTGTTGATAAATCAAAATTTAAACAAAGTAGGTTTATTCCATCCTCTGTCTGATAATCAACATCAATTGATGAATTGAAATCAGTAATTAATTTTAATTTTTCTTCTTTAGCTGTTTTTGTTTTTTCAAGGGACTCTAAACCATGTGATGCTTGTTTATAAGGAGTTTTTGAAGCTATTCCTTTTAAATAATTTTCACCAAATACTTTATTAGCATAATAAACATCAAACCATAAAGGGCTACCTTTAGGTAAGATTTTAATTAAATTTAAAAGTGCCATATTAATTGCAATATTAAAAGAAACATATTTATACTGATATCTGAAATCTTTAGCATAAGAAGAAGTATAAAAATCTCCGCAGGCAAAATTTTCAAATTGATTATAATTTAATGCCTGAAGTTGTAATAATTTTGGAATGACTTTATCAATCTTATGTAGAAATTTTTTATCACCTGTATATTTATATAATTCAGCAGCGGCCCAGATATAAAAACCATAATCTATTGCTTTAGATAATTTTTTTTTATCCAGCCATTCCCATGCTTTTAAAGCTATTATTTCTGCTTTTTTTGCTAAATTTGTTTTATTTTTTATAGCAGGAATAGAGCTTATCAGAGCAATTAAATTATAAGATGTTGAATATAGATTTTTATCTTTATATTTTATTCTAGGCAGGTCATCATCTTCTGGTTTTAAAGGACCAATACGTGCAATAAACTGTTCATGTGTCATGACTTTTTTAAAATCAGCTTCAATTCCTCCCCAGCTTACAGTGCCATCCGGCTCTGGTATTTCTGAAAGAAATTTAAAACCCCATAATAACTCATCCATATCATCTTCTTTTCCATCTTTATTTTTATCAGGATGAAAAGGTCCATCCAAAACATAACAACCCATGCCATAAGTAAGTGCGGGAATAGACCACATTCTTTTACTGATGTCAAAAAAAGTATCATGATACCCACCCATAATAGGGTCTTTCTTATGACATTTTACACCACATCTTTGATATTGTAAATAATTTAATTCAGGAAGTAAAGTCTTTAAAGATAGAATGTTTTTGTTTATTTCAAAGGGATAAGAGTTTTTAGTAAAATTTTTATTTTTAATTTTTAATGTGACCTCTATATAATATTCCCCTTTTGATTTTAATTCATCAAAAGTTCCTTTTAAAAATTGACCTTCCCAATCTGTAAAATAAGTATTTTTTAATTTTCTTGAAATAATGGTCTTATTGTTTTTATTTTTTATTTTAAATTTTCCTGAAATTTTTTCTTTACTGTGAACTCCATAAATTCTTGCTATAAAAAATTTTTTATCAGTAGGATGATATCCTACCTGATTTAAATGAATCTCATAAGTTGGTTTGTTTTCTTGTTTTTCTGAATAACAAAATTCATCTATAAGCACATAGCCTTTTTGTGCAATCCCACGGCTTATAGCAATATAAAAAGATGTTATTTTATCTACATTTTGATCTTTACCACCCCACAGATAGTGAAGTTCTTTTATAGGTAAGGTGAATTTTTTCCATTCATCTTCTTTTATACCTGAAATTGGCAGCTTTTTCCCAAAAGTAGTGCCATCTTCATCAACAAATTTTATTTCAAATACATTGCCATTAGCATTACCTTTTAAAAACCATGTAAATTCATGGATGTTTTTTATATTAATTTCCGCGGGAGTCCAGATTTCAACAAAATGGTCTTTTGTTAAATCAAAATCAATTTTTACACATTTATTTTTATAACCTTTAATAGATTCTATTTGGATAGCTGCAAGCTTGGCAAATTTTTTTTGAAATTTACTAATATCATCAAAGTCCTGGAAAATAATTTCACTATGCAAATTTGAAATAATAAATAAAAATAATATTAATAATAACTTTTTCATTTTAATCCTTCCCTATAAAGAATATCAATCTAAAATAATATCAGAAGTTGCCTGAAAAGACAACTCCTGATATTATTCGTGTTTTATTTCTTTATAAATTCTAAATTGTCAATTACAAGTGTACCAGCGCCGCCCTGATTATGAGTAACAGAAATCCATATTTGAGTAATCATATCCAGTCTTTTGTCGCCGCCCCATCCATATTGTAATGATTTAAGAGGAACAACAACAGGTGTCCAGTTTTTTCTTGCTGTGATTCCGGAAAAAAAACGTAAAAAATTACTGTCATCTGCATCAACAACTTTAAATTCAAGGTTATTAGCTTTACCGCTGCCTTTAATCCAGAATTTAAAAGAGCCTTCTTCAGAGGAGTCAATATCAAAATAGTTATTAATACCAACCCACTGTCTGGCTTGTCCTATATCATAAGTAATTTCAACTGCTTTTCCAACCTTTCCTTCCACCAGTTTGGTGCTTATTAAAGCACCTTCTCCCTGTGCTGTAATCCAATTATCAATTGATTCAAACCCGGATAGCAATTGCCCTTTTGATTCAGTTGATCCTGAAGAAGAAGATGATGATGAATTTTCAGTCATATCTTGCTTAATAACTCCTTCCTTAGAAGATGAAGCACAGCTTACAAGAAATGACAACACGATAAGTAATGATAAAATTTTTTTCATTTTAAATACCTCCTTAAATTTATTGTTTTATTTTATTCTTTTATAATTGTTAATCAATATTTATTTTTAATAAATTTATTTTACAGAAATATATTTCCATATTTAATTTTTTAGTAATATTTTAGATTTTCTAAAATTGTAGTGTAGGAGTTAAGACTTTAG
>CBDVEP010000096.1:0-12525 GCA_965373035.1 uncultured bacterium | reverse complement strand
CGACATGGCCACTAAAAATAATCCGATTTTACCCATTAAATCGACAGCCTGAATACTTCATTTTCTGTTTTTGGCCATTTAAACTTGTGTTTCTCTAACCTTTTCTGCCATAAGCAAAATCCATTCTTTTCCCAGTACAATATCTTAAGTATTTCTCTCCGCCTATTACAAAATACAAATATACTTTCACTGAATACATCCATCTTCATATTCTCCTGAACAAGAATAGATAATGTATTAATTGATTTACGCATATCTGTTATTCCAGGTTTTAAATATATCCGCATCTTATTTAAATCTGTTAGAATCATAAGTCCTGTAATGTCCTGATAAAATTTTTAAGTGTTAACGGATTAAAGTTATTGCCGATGCGAATACGAATATCTCCCTGAAGAATAATTTCATAAGAATTATTCAATGACCCTATATTTGTTAATAATGGCTGGGGATTTTAACAAATGGTTGAGTATCACAAGACTGATTTAATATTTTTTTCTTGTACTTGGAAAATGAGCTTATATCTAAACTATTTTGTTGGCAGTACTGTGTCTGATTTGATTTGCTTTCTTTCCATTTTTTAATATGTTTAGGCCAGTCATGTCTAATTCTGAATTTTTTAACTGAATGTTTTTTGTTTAACATAATTTTTACTCCTTAAATATTTTGGAGTGAATATATCATTTTTTAAAGCTTTGTGTAGATGGGGTTAATATGACGCTTACTATTAAATTATTGGGAAAAGTGAATAAGGGTAAGGGTGGCAACATTCAGCAGGAATGGGTGGCAACTTTCACAGGAATATGCACAAAGGACAAAGGCAATCTCTTAACCTGAATTTTTAAAGTTCCTGGATAAATAAGAAGGCATTTTTTTTGTACGATTTTCCCGGAATAAACCTATTATTATCAACAATTATTTTTTCTCTTTTTACCTGCATAAGCACATACTATATATTATTCATTTTTTAGAAAAACAAATATACTGAGATTTTTTAAACTTTAATAACTCCAAAAATTTAATAGGTAATAAAGATAAAACTAAAATCAAACCTTTTTTTAAAATATTATTACATAAATTTTTATGCAAACCAAAATAATTAATAGCTAAAGTAAAATTATCACTTGTTATTGTATTGATTATTTTAAAATTATGTTTTTTTAATTTTTTATAAAAATCCATTGTTGTATACTTTCTTAAATGATTAGGAATCTTCAATTTTTCTTCATTAATAGGAATATTAAAATAAACTATTCCACCTTTTTTCAAAACACGCATAATTTCTTTTAATAAAAAATCATCATCTGGTACATGTTCTAAAATATGTGAACATATAACATAATCAATTTCCTGATTTTTAAATGGTAATTTATTTTTAAATGGATCAATTAATTTTGCATGGCTATTGATTTTTAAAGCTTTTTTGATTTTTTTATTATAATTATTTATAGTTGTTTTAGAAATATCTAATCCAGTTGTTTTTAGATGATATTTTTTACTTAAATGTTTAATTGCCCATCCAGTTCCAAACCCAATATCAATTAATTTTTTTTTATTAAAATTAATTTTTTTTCTATTTTTCTTTAAAAACTTAAAAAAATAATAATAATGAATTCTTTCTGTATATAAAATATTTTTGATACCTAAAATATTGGATGCCCACCAGGTATTAGTATATTTAATATTTGTTTTTACCACATCATCTGTGTGCATGGGTAATATATTTAGTTCTCGTAATATTTTATTATAAAAAGTTAATTGCTCTTTTGCTACAACACTCCATTGAAAATTTTTAGCAAATATTTTTGCATTTTTACCTAGCTTAAGTTGTAACTTTTTATTATGCCATAACTTATATATTGTTTTAGCTAATAAGGAGACATCATTCGATTTTAACAAGTATCCGGTTTTATTATTAATAATTGTTTCCTCTAAACCTGTATTCGCTAAGCCAACAACAGGCTTGGAAACAGCAGATCCTTCAACAGCCACGATACCAAATGATTCATAGCGGGAAGGCATAACCAGAAAACGGGCTCCTCTTAATATATTATATTTAGCAAATCCATCTACTCTACCAATATATTTAATATTAGGATTATCTTTAATTGCTTTTAACAGTTTTTTCTCATCTTTCCCATTCCCTGCCACGATAAGCTGGACATTTTTTAAAAAAGAAATTTTCATAGCTTCTAATAAAAGGTCTAAGCCTTTTTGATAAAACTCAATTCGTCCTAAATATAGAATATAATCTTTCTTTTTTCTTTTAAAAGGTTTAAATAATTGTTCCTCAATACCATATGGGATAGCTGTATGATAAATTTTTTTCAAATTTAAATATTTTGTAAATTTTTGTTTAACAAAATTAGAACTAAAAATAAAATAAGGGAATTTTTTAATTTTATATTTTTCTAAAAAATAAGGAATAATGCCTATAAAAAGAAATTTTTTTAATAAATTCATACCAAAAAAATTTTGAATCATAATAATAGAATTTTTTACCTGATAAGTATTAATTGGAAAATAACAGCAGTAATCATTAATAATTAAATCAAATTTTTTATAATTTTTCTTAAAATACAAAGTCCCTAAAATCATATAAGTAAATCGACTGACAAAATAATTAATAGGTAAGCCTAAATAAACAAATTGGATATTTCTTATTTTATTTATTTTTTTCCCTTTATAATTTCCACAAATAAGAGTTATTTTATAATTACTAGGGAAACGTTTATATATTTCAATATTTCGATAACTCCCCCCTCCCCCAACCCAGGGATTATTAGGAAAATCATAAAGAAGATGAGCAATATTAATGTTCTTTTCTTTTTTTAAAGAAATAAACAACACCTCCTGTAAGGGCTAAACAAAAATTAACAGACATCATTGCCATTGTAATAATAAACATATTTTCAATATTAACTACTTCTTGCTGAAAAAAATGATAAAGCAAATATTCTCTTACTCCCATACCATAAATAGTGGGAATAATAAATGTAAATAAAATCACAGCAGGTATATAAAGAAAACATTTAAATAAATTTAAATTAATTCCAATTCCCTTAAAAAAAAAATAGGTCATAAAAATAGTAATTGAATGAATTATAAAAGAAAATAATAATGTTAATAAAATCAATTTAATATTATAAGTATTTTCAACTGAAGAAAAATATTTTAATATTTTAGCTTTCATTTTTATTTTATTACAAATATAACTAAAAGGTTTAAATAATAAAATAAAAGAAGCCATTATTAAAAATAAAAAAATAATTTTTTTCATTTTTTCAATATTAATATATAAATTTATATCAAATAACTTAATATCAAATAACACTAAAGTAAAAAATGAAATCAAAAGAAGTGTAAATATTCCTATAACACGGGTTATAAACACAACTAACCCTACTTTAATTAATTTAGCCCGCTTCCTTAAATAATATACTTTAACAGCATCAGATCCCAAAGCAGAAGGCAAAAGAATTTGAAAAAAAAGAGATATATAATGAAACTTGGTTAGTTCTTTTATATTACTTTGAATCTGATTATATTTTAAAAACAAATGCAGCCTAATAACAAAAAAACCCTGCATAAGCCCTACTCCTAAGATCACATTAATCAACAAATAAAACAAACTAAAGTTTTTTAAATTATTAAATACTAAATGAATATCTATTTTACGAAATAAAATAAAAAAAATACTTAAAGTAATACATATTTTAAGAATAGTCATAAACAATTTATTATTAATTAACTTTTCAACAAAAACAAAAAAAATACTGACATTTATCTGCACAATTATATCCTCTTTTTTCGTATTAAGAAAAAAATCCATACAAATATAAACAAGGTTAATAAATAATGAAATATAGCAGATACAACATAAAAAAAGTTATTATGGAATTCAAATGTGATAGTATAGTCCCCTGCCGGCAAAATCACAGCCCTGAATAAATAATTGGCTTTATATATTTTAAGTTCTTTATTATCCTTAAAAGCTTGCCATTTAGGATAAAAAACTTCACTAAGAAAAAGTAAACATTTGTTTTGAATTTCTGCTTTTAATGAAAATTTATCATAACTCCATTTTAGTAATTGAATTTTATTTCCTTTAATTGAATAATTTTCTATACTTTCTGGTACTTCTTCTAAAATTAACTCTTTAGTTGGGTCATATGATGGTGAAGCCATATATCTTAAAACTTGATCCCTGCCTTTTAATACTTTATATTTATCAAAAAATAAATAGCGGGGTAAAAATTTTTTATTTTCATATATCAATTTACTTCCTTTATAAACTAATTCTAAATCTGGATTGTTAATCACTTTTTTACTTAATAAATATTTTACATTCATTAAACCCAAAAGTTTTAAATTATTAAACCATCCAGTTTTCATAACATCCTCATAAAGACTTAAAGCAAGAGAGTTATATCCAAATGCAGATTCAATATCATAAAGCATCCATTTATTAGATTCATTATTAATAGAAGCAGGTATAGGTGAAATACGAAACTGTTTATTTTTTTTCTTAAATTCCTGCAACACATTAATAACATCTGTTTTTTTAGCTACAATATCATAATTATCAATTGTTTTTAAAAACTTTTTATCAACTATAAATAAATCTATAACACAAATAGCTCCTACAATAATCACAAATACTTTTTGATTAATGATCTTTTTATCAAATAAATAAATAAAGATTAAAAATACACCAACAAATATCCAGATTAATTTCAAATCCCCTTGGGACATTTCAACAGGTTTAGAAATTATATTATTAACATATTGATCAGCTTGGGCAGGATATTTTTGGTAAAGAGTATTTAAATTAATTCTTCTTCCTAAATTATTTTTCAGGATATCCTTATAGCTGTTACTATTAACAAAAACAGTAAGACTGATTAACAACACCAAACTTATAAGAATAATAATAAAAATCTTTTTCCTGGTTTTAAAATCCTTATTTATTTTTAATAAAGCATTAAATCCATAAATAAATAAAAACAAAATACAAAAACTTGTGATTAAATAAATGCTGGAAGGAACTCTAAATTTTTTTATCATAGGAAAATAATTGAAAAAAATTTTATAAAATGCCGGGAAATGCTTTCCCATACTAAATAAAAAAGTAAAAAGCGTGAAAAAAGTAATAAATTTAATTTCTTTTTTATGCCAATAAGTAATAATTCCTATTATAGCTATAATTATAGTTATAAACCCTATATAATCTGTGGTTTGAACAAAAGGCATCCATCCTAAATAAGTTGAATCATATAATCCAAATAAAGAAGGAATAAAAAAAGCTAATATTTCAATAGGATGCCTGGACCAGGATGTGGCAAAATTCCAGCTTTCTTGAGGACTCACACTGGCACTTCTTGAGGTTAACTGCGAAAAAGACAAAGTTAAAAATAAATGATTAAAACATATTAACAATGCTGAAAGCCCGATTATACCATAAAAAAGGAAACTTTTAATAACTAACCTAAAATTTTTATTTTCCTGAAATTTCCAATACATTTTTAAAAAGAAATATAAAGTTGTTAACATTAATGAATAATAAAAAATTTGGGGGTGGCCTAAAAACTGAAAGCCTAAAAAAAAACCAGCAAGGACAAAATGATATATCTTCTCTGTATCAATCCCTTTATTTATAAAAAAGAAAATTAATGGAATTAAAGCCATAACTAAAGGTTTACCAAGATGACCAGGATAAACATACGAAACCATATTACCAGCAATCATAAAAAGAAGGGCTGAAAAAAAAGCAGTATATTTATTTAATTGTAAAGATTTAAAAAAGATATAAGCAAATATTCCACCTAATAAAGTAATAAAAGCATAACAAATACTAACACCAAATTGAATGGGCAGAATATAAGCAAATAAAAAAACAATATTATAATAAAAACCATAATCCAGATTAGGATAACCACAATTAATATAAGGATTCCATAAGGGTAAACTAAAATGTTTTATAAAAAATTGTTTATTGAATGTCCCCATAGGGAAAAACTGTGAAATAGAATCAGCACTAGCAGCAGGATAAAAGAAAAAATCCCAATATAATATAACAAATATAACAGTAAAAAGGATAAATACAATTTTATTATTTAAAGAACCATTATTTTTTACATTAATCATATCAAAATCTTTTTTTTTAGTCTTTTTCATAAGTTATATATTTTAATAATTATGAATACTTAGTCAATAAAATTTTTATACAATAAAATATAACGCCAATATTAATGGATTCTGCAAATTTATTTTATTTCATCACCTAATAAAATGAATGGTTAAGTAGATAGCGAAAATCGCTTATAGTTAAGTGTTCAATTACTTCACACCAATTACTTTACACTTGACAATTGAATTTAGAATTATAATCTATTAGCTATAAGTTAAATGAGTACGAAATAATGATCAAAATAAGTATTATTATACCAACATATAATCGATGTAACAGTTTAAAAATATGCTTAAAACACATTTTTAATTCAAACTATCCTAAAGATAAATTTGAAATAATTGTAGTAGATGATGGCTCAACTGATAATACAAAAATGGTAATAAATCAATTAATAAAAGAATATAAAACAAAGAAAAAATTCAATTTAAAATATTTCTATCAAATGAATTCTGGACCAGCTACAGCAAGAAATTTAGGGCTTAAATATGCAAAAGGTGAAATAATAGCTTTTACAGATGATGATTGCATTGTAGATTACGATTGGTTATGTGCAATTGAAATGGGATTCACTAATAATTCAAATATTGATTGTGTTAAAGGAAAAATAAATGCATATAATCCTAATAAACTATCAAAGGTAATTGTAAAATCTATTCATGGAAGAAAAAAAAGTGGTTCTACTAATAATATTGCTTATAAAAAACAGATTTTAGATAAATTAAAGGGATTTGATACAAGATTTGCTTTTAATTTCGAAGATGTAGATCTGAAATGGAGATTTAGATTAAAAGGATATAAATATATTTTCTTATCAGATATGATTGTATGGCATAAATATGTTAGGAATTTAAAGGGGTTTAAAGAGCAATCTTTTAAAAGTGGAATTGGATTACGAATTTTTTTTTATAAACATATTTTATTCCATCCAATTATTAGTATTGGTATATTATTTCATTGCTTTTACTATTTTCCAATTTCTTGGTTATATTTATTATTAAATAATCTGAAAAAAAATAGACAAATAACTAAAAGTTATATAAAAAGTATTCGTTCAATTTATGTAGTAAAAGGGTTTTTTAGTAAATCAAAAAGTAATTTAAGAATAAAAATATTTTAAGTATTATAAAAATTTATTTAAAAATTATAATTGTTGACATATAAGCAATTATAAAAATAACATAAAAATTTATGGAACTCAAAAAATATAATAAAATGTTGTATAATTTTAGTATTTTAAAAAGAATTTTTATTAAAAAAGGTCTGCCAATTCAATTTACACATTTTATTACTGCCAGATGTAATTTGCGTTGTAATCATTGTTTTTATTGGAAAAAAATCAATAAAGAAAAAAATGAATTAACTCTAGAAGAAATAACAAAAATATCTAAAAGTATGAAAAAAATTTTTTTTCTTTTAATTGGAGGCGGTGAACCATTTTTAAGAAAAGATTTACCTGAAATAATAAAAATTTATTATGAAAATAACAATGTAAAAAATGTATCTATTCCAACAAATGGAACTCTTACCAAAAAAATTAAAAAAATGTCTTTATCAATTTTATCATTATGTCCTAATATATCATTAAGTATAACTATATCATTATTAGGATTAGAAAAAACTCATGATTTAACTACAAATATGAAAGGAACATTCAAGAAAGCTATAAAGACTTATAAGGAATTAAAAAAAATTAAAAATAAAAATTTTTTTGTTAATATTCAAACAACAATTACAAAAAAGAATCAAAATGAGTTGAAATCATTATATAATTATATAAAAAACAAATTAGAAGCAAATGTATTTACGTTATTATTAATAAGAGGGAATCCTAAAAACCCAAAAATTAAGAACATTAATATTAAAATATATGAAAAAATAAATAAATTAATTGATAGCAAAGATAAATATAAAAATCAATCAATATTATTATCTCTATTTAATTACAATAAACTAAAAAATATAATAAGATCAAAACAACGTCATTTAAGATATAACCTTATTCTTAAAATACTGAAAAAAAATAATTATATAACTCCATGTTATGCATTACAATTAGATGCGGTAATGTATGAAAATGGTGATATTTTTCCATGTGAATTATTAAATATTAAAATTGGTAATATGCGTGACTTTAATTACGATTTTAAAAAATTATGGTATTCAATTAAAGCTAAGAAAATTAGAAAATATATTAAAAAAACAAAATGCTTTTGCATTCATGAATGTAATTTAAGAACGAATACTTTATTTAATATCAAGTATTTATTTAAGTTATTATTTACAAAAGTTTAAATTTTATTTAACTTCTTCCGGGATGGAACAATAATTCTTTTTTATTGTTATTTTACTTCTTACGATAAAGCTTCCGCCTAATAAAATGAATAAAATTATAAAGAAAAGGAACCTTTTTTAAAATTTTAGTAATTGTAGTAATATCAAAGATATAAATAATATTAAAAAACCGATAAGGGAAAAATTTACTTGAAATTAATTTTTCAAAAAACTTATCAAAAGATTTAAAAAAATTATTTGGAAGCTTATATAATATCTTATAAAGTTTTACTAAAACAGTAAAATATTTAAATCCAAAAATAATTTGATTTTCTGTAAAATTTTTAATAGTCACTGTTGGCTTTTCGAAAAGGGACCCTCCTACTTCATGGATAGTTAATTTATTTTTTTTACAAAAAGCATATAAATCTGTTCCCTGAAATGCATTAAAATAAGCATTAATATAATGTGCTGGTTTGACAAGAGCATTTAATCGTATTGTATTAAAAAATGTGCTCATAGTTTCACCAGGCACACCAATAATATTAAACGATGATGTAGTAATACCAACCTGTTTCAGTAATTTAAAAGCATTAATAATCTGTTCATTCGTCATATATCTTTTTAATACAGTTCTTCTCATGTTTTCATTACCATTCTCAATTCCTATATCAATAGAATAGCAACCACTTTCTTTTAGTAAGTGTGCAACTTCTTCATCTATTTGATTAGCTCTATCATTACAGGAATATGGCATGCCTATTTCTTTTTTATATTTAGCAGCAAATTCCCTGAAATAATTTTTATGCAAAGTCAATGTATCATCAAAAAATCTTATCTCCTGAATGTCAGGGAATTTTTTTAATCCGGTTTTTATTTCATTAATAAATCTATCAACACTTTTAAAACGAACATATTTATTTTGATTGGGATATAATTTTTTAAGAAGATGATTACAACAATAAGTACATTGATATGGGCACCCACGAGATGCCATAAAAACCAATCTTTTAAAATTAACATAATCAGAAAGTTCTTTATAATTAAAAATATCATAATCAAGAAAAGGAAGAGAATCTAAATTCTCAATTAATGATCGAATAGGATTTTTTATAATTTTATTTCCAGTCTTTATCCATAAATTCTTAATATGCTTATAATCTTTTTTATCCCTTATAGCTTTACAAAATTCAGGTAAAGCTTGATCCCCTTCCCCACGGCAGATTATATTAATACTCTTTAGTGAAATACATTCTTCAGGAGCTATAGTAGGATGAATACCTCCATGAATTTTAGGAATATCTATAATATCAGCCCATTCTATATATTTCTTTATATGATAAAAACTATTTGAGTTATATGAAAATATAAGAATATCAGTATTACATGATTTTAATCTATCAATAAATTTTTCTTTTCCTATATCATCATATAAATGAATAAGATCTGTTTTAAACCCATTTTGTTTAAGAATTGATGATAAAATAGCAATACCAATATTAAATTTTTTTCTATTGGTTCCTGAAGCATAATCTGCATAAATAAAAGTTATTTTCATATAAAAAATATTTTAAATAATGATTATTTTATAGAGTATTTCAATAAAATTACTGCACCATACTGCCTTATCTGATTAATAATATTATTATTCATCCACCATCTATCTGATAATTTAATGATCTGTTTTCTTCCAGCATAGGCATGGATTGTTTTAAATCTTTCAGGATAATTTTTCATAATAGGTAATAATTTCCCAAAAGAATCTCCACTAAAAGTATCAAATACAAAATAGTGAATCGGTAGTGTTTTAAATTTTTTTAAAGATAATATTTCCATTTCTTTAGAAAAAGAAGAATACCGATTAAATTTATTACCCAGATAATAATAAGGCGTTGCTTGATGATTAGAAAATAAATAAAAAATTGTACTTTTTCTTACTCCTACAATTTCTCCTTTAGGAATATTTGTTTTAGACCATTTAGCTATTTCTAAATAATTCATGTAAGGAATAGATAACCCTTGTTTATTAATATAAATATCAATATTAGCTGTTTTTGCACCTATTATAAACAAAGATAATATAACTCCAAATAATATGTATTGTAATTTAGAAGTATTTAATCTTTTCCCTATATAATTTATTAAACAAGACAAACCCAAAATTATATAAAAATAAACAAAAGGAATAAGTGGAATATAATAACGTGACATAACAATTAAATCAGTAATATTAAATGCAATAATTATAGTAGCAATAAAACTTATAACAAAAAAACTCATAGGTGTTAGTTTCTTTTTAAAATCATATAATACACCAAGTATTAATAGTATAAATAATATAATATTATAAATAATATTTTTATCATATTTAGCTTTATAAGAATAATCTAACACTTTTTGTGGAATAACAAAAACAGAATTTTTAGCATTTAAAAAGATTAATTTATTCTTTATAATACGATGAATGACATATCTTAGGAGATTATCCGAACTAGGGGAACTCTTTTCTAATTCTACTTTTTCTATATTATAATATTTATTTTTTACTGCTATTTTGATTCCTGTGAAAACACAAAAAAATAATAAAATCAATAAAAAAAGTGCAATAGCCTTTTTATAATTTTTTTTATACAAAAAATAAAATGGCACAATACTTAAAAACGCTAATCCTGCAAATCTTATAAGGAAAGCAAAAAAAAGTGAAAATGAGCTAAAAAAAAGAAATTTATTAATAACATTATTTGTGTTTTCATACTTTATTAATAAAAATATAGATAATAATAAAAAACATATAAAGACATTTTCTGTTAATATCAAACTGGAAAAATGAAGAATCTCCTCATTTATCGCAGTTAATAATACAATAATTAAACTTAAATTTTTTGAAATATACTGTTTTAAAATATAATATAATAGTATAAAAATGCCTATAGTAGAAAATAAAGGTAATAATTTTAATATTATAAAATTCATTTTCCCAATTAATATAAAAGGCATTAATAGAAAAGAAAATCCAACATTATATAAAGCAGTATCATAAGAAGTATTTGGTTGAAACATATTACGAAATCCATGTCCTTCTAAAAAAGCTTTTGCCTTAATAATATAGCCGGCATTATCACCATTCATTTCTAAATAAGGATAAAAAGCTTTAATATAAATAATAGTAATTGATATAACAACTCCTGCTTTTAAAATATTTAATATCATTGCTGATATCTTATAATCATTTAATTCATTGTGCAATAAAATACTTATGAAAAAAAATATAACAATATAAGACAATGTTAATAAATTACTATTTATAGCATTAAAATATTTATCACCAAATAAAGTTATTAAAAAAATAATAAAAAAGATCAATATAAAAAATATAAATGATATAGAAATCTTATTTTTAACTGAAGAATAAATATTATCTTTATTAATATTCCTTTTTTTATTTTTACTCATAAGTTACTCTCCTTATTAATATAAAATTAGAATTAATATTCTTAATAATTTTTATTCTATATTTAACATCATTTTATCAATTACACATTTATAAATAATCTTTTAATTTTTTTTAATTAATTTTTTCTGTTTTCTTTAAATAAAATAAATATAAAAATGATATTAAAGCTAAAAAAAAAGTGATAATTAAATTTAAAAATCTAATTATCAGGCTTACTATTATACTATCTAATAATTTAATATGTAATAAATAACTACTAAATGAGAAAACAGCTTCCTGTACTCCTAAATTTCCAGGTGTTATATTAATAAAAACAGATAATAATGCTATTGTACAAATAAAAATTAATTGAAAAATATTTAAAGATATATTTATTGATTTAAAAGCTAACATAGTTTGGAAAATAAAAACAATAAAAGCAAAAACATTTAATGTAAATAAAAAAATAATATTAGATTTTTTATTTTTTAATAAATGCCATCCTGATAAAATATTATTAATTATTTGAGTTAATTTTTTTATTGGAAATTTTATTGTCTTTTTTTGATATAATATTAAAAAACTTGAGCTTATTAATATAAAAAAATAAAATATTATTAAAATTAAAAAT
>CBDVEP010000095.1:0-12525 GCA_965373035.1 uncultured bacterium | reverse complement strand
TTAATTTTATAATAAAAATCGATTTCACATTATTTTATTTTTATAATTATGTAAATTATCTTTTGAAGGTGATTTACACTTTAACATTTTTGCAACGGTCTCTTTGTAACATTATTATAATAATGTTACAAAGTACGTACCGTCCCCACTAATCTAAATACTTCACAAGTTTAACCACATTCATTTTTTGAATATAATGATAACTTACTTCATCCATAAGAGTATGCATCATATATATACCAAGACCACGAGAATAACCTTGATTAAAATGCTTCTCAAGATCGATTTTTTTACCGCTTTTTATATTAATTTCTTCACCATAACTTTCAATCAATATAATGATTTTCTGATTCTTAACATTTAATGTAAGCACATATTTTCTTTCAGGGTCATCATTATAATAGTGCTCAATAACATTAGCACAAGCCTCATCTGAAGCAGTTACAACCATATTAATAATTTGTTCTGCAATACCAGCCTGCTTCAATTTTTCTTCAATAAAACTTCTTTCTTTTTCTAATGTTTCGCGACAGCCGCAGAGTTCAATGCTTGCAATAATAACAGGAATAGTCATTTTTTTATTATTATTATTTCTATTCATTTTATAAAATTTATCCTTACGAAGGAGAGATTTCTGATGATTGAATTTTATTTTTCAACTCTTCTATCTTTGCAGCTAATTCATCATATAAATCTCTTGCCAAATCTAGAATAATACTGGGCTTTTCTTTGCTGGCTTTTCCAAACCCGAACATCTTACTGACTACTTTTTTCGCTTTCTCAAGATTGTCTATTTTCTCCTGTGAATCCTTTTCAAAACAGGAATTTTTCAAGGTTAAACTACCAACCAGATAAAGAATTCCATCATATCCATAATTAACATCAGTATCAGGGCCGAGCTGTTTAATACCATCAAAAGATTCTTCAGCTTTTTCCTGTTTTATAAGAACATCAATATAATACTGTAATGCCTTTTTATAAAAAAGGTTCTGCAAATTCCCATAATCAGATAAAGGGTCATCTACTTCCAGATCACTTAATATCCAAGCAGCTCTAAGAGCAGAAATTGCTTTTTTTATAGTAGGTGATGCCCATTTATCGAAATAGCCATAGCATTCAGCGGCAAGTATATAGCTGGCAGCTCCATGCTCTGTTTTTCTCTCCTGATTAAAATCCAGATTATTAAATATTTTTTGAATTGTACTTTTTCGTTTTTGTATATTGGCTTTTGCTTTCTCTATACCTTCTGACTTTATTTTTAAAAAATCCTCATGAAAAACACCATAAAGACAAACAGGACAAATTGTAACAGGATAAAGCAGAGGATTAACTTTCCCATAAATTTTACTTGGTTCATAAAGACGCCTCAACTCCTGTGTTATATTTCCTGCTATTAGTCTCCCTCGTCCTGTTAATAATTCTGCCCGCTTAAATTCTGTATGGCATATCGGACATATGATTACATTTTTTAAATAAAAAGTTATTTTATTTTTGTTTTCTTCCATAATTATAAATATATGACAAAAGTAACTATTCAGGTATGTTACTTCTATTCAGCAGAATTTATTTTGGAATTAATCATGAACGGATTTCATAACTTTAAAAATAAAGCCCTAAATGGTAAAATCCAAAGTCTATTTCGAAAAGCTACTGTAAGAAGTGCCTGTTGAAAATATCTTACCTGAATAGTTACCTCTTTTTTTCCTTTTCCTTTTTTTTATCAGGTTTTTTATCTATTATTTTTTTCTTTTTTTTATCTTCTTTTACATCCTCACTCTTGACTGTTTTTTCCTTTTTTACTTCTTTTAACTGTTCTTTCTGAATCCCTTTGTCAAACTCTTCAACAAATTCAAGTATAACCATTTCTGCTCCATCAGAATTTCTAAATCCTAATTTAATAATTCTTGTATAACCACCTGGTCTTTCTTTAAAACGAGGGCTGATTTTATCGAATAATTTAGGTATAATATCCCAGGATTTCATACGGGAAGCAACTATTCTTTTATTATGAAGAGTATTATCCTTTGCTCTTGTAACTAATTTTTCAATATATGGCTGCACCATTTTAGCTTTTGTCTTTGTAGTTTTTATTCTGCCATGTCTTATAACAGCCCTACATAAATTAACAAGTACTGCATTTCTATGAGAAGTCTGTCTGCTTAATTTAATCCTTTTCTTAAGGTGCCTCATTTAGATAATCTCCTTTTTTGATTTTAACATTCTTCAGATCTTCGTCACTCATACCCATCCATAAACCATATTGTACTAATTTAACTTTCAGCTCATCTGAGGATTTTTTTCCAAAATTCTTCATATTCATCATTTCATCTTCAGTTATTTTAACTAACTCACCGATTGTTTTAATTTTTGATTGATTCAAACAATTGCTAGCACGAACAGATAATTCCAGCTCTTCAACTGGTGTATTTAAAATCTTCTGAATCAATTCTTGATCAGGTTCTTCTTCTTTTGGCTTTTCTTCCTCAACAATTAATTCTTCATTATCAACAAAATTTAAAAACCTGGAAAAATGATCTTTTAAAATCTTTGCTGCAAAAGCTACAGCATCATCTGGTTTTATTGTTCCATCTGTCCAGATTTCAAAAACCAATTTTTCAAAATCAATTCTCTGGCCTACACGAATATTTTCTACTTTATAATTCACTTTAATTACAGGGGTAAATATTGCATCAAGCAGGATAATTCCAACTTCATTACTCTCAACTCTGTCTTTTAATTCTTCAGAAGGGATATAGCCTCTTCCTCGCTCAATTTGAAGATCTATATTAATAGATCCTGTTTTGTTAAATGCAGCTATATAAAAATCAGGATTTAAAATCTTTACATCAGAATCTACATTTAAATCCCCTGCTATAAATTCTCCATGTCCCTTTTTCTCAATGTGAATAACTTTTTTATCAACATTATCAGCTAATTTTATCCTGACCTTTTTTAAATTAATTAAAATATCTGTAGTATCTTCAATTATACCCGGTATAGTAGAAAATTCATGAGCAACTCCTTCAATTTTAACTGCTACAATAGCACAGCCGGGAATAGAAGAAAGTAAAGCTCTCCGCAATGAATTTCCAATTGTTACAGCAAACCCTTTTTCAAAAGGTTTTGCTACAAATCTACCATAATCAGGTTTTACCTCTTCCTGTTCAAAAACCACCCCTCCAGGCAATTTAAAATCTTTTAATAAATATTTTATCGATGACATTTACATCCTCCATCCTTTTTTAAACTTTAGAATATAATTCAATGATTAATTGTAAATTAACTGGTACATTAATATCTGTTATTTCCGGTATGCGATTTATTTTAACAGTAAAATTATCCCCGTTAACTGTTAACCATTCCGGCAGGACTTCATTTTCCAATCTTGCCATACTCTTTAAAACATGATATAATTTTCTACTCTTTTCCTTAATAACTATATTATCACCTTCCTTAACAAGAAATGAAGGAATATTAACCTTTCTTCTATTAACCATAACATGCCCGTGGCGGATTAACTGACGAGACTGCTGTCTGGAAGAAGCAAAACAAGACCTGAACACTAAATTGTCCAGCCGTCTCTCCAGGAAAATAATAAGATTATCACCTGTTGGACCCTTCTTTTTTTCAGCAAGCTTAAAAATTTTCTTAAACTGTTTTTCAAATAATCCATACATCTTTTTTAATTTTTGTTTTTCTCTAATCTGTAATAAATAATTAGTAATCCGTATTCCTCTTCTGGTACGAGTACCAGGTGGATATTTTCTCTTTTCAAATGTACATTTCATTCCAAGGCATTTCTCACCTTTTAGCATCAACTTCATTCCAGCTCTGCGGCATATCCTACATTTTGCCTCTATTAATCTTGCCATATTCTGATAACCTCCATTAAACTCTTCTTCTTTTTCTTGGTCTGCATCCATTATGAGGGATTGGAGTTATATCCTTAATACTTTTTACTTTTAATCCAGCACTGCTTAATGATCTGATAGCAGCTTCTCTTCCTCCTCCCGGACCTTTAACCCTTACCTCAACTTCTTTCAAATTTACATTTTCTATTGCTCTCTTTGCTGCATCAGAAGATATAATCTGAGCAGCATATGGTGTACTTTTTTTTGCGCCTTTAAATCCCATCTTTCCAGCAGAAGACCATGATAAAACGTTTCCTTTTAAATCTGTAATTGTAACAACAGTATTATTAAAAGTTGCCTGAATAAAAGCAATTCCGATAGGGATATATTTTTTTTCTTTTTTAACCTTTTTTTTGACTTTTGTTGCCAATTCTACACTCCTTTAATTAAATTTATATAATTGTAGGTAGTTATCCTCAAAATCCGCCACAGAGACACAGAGACACAGAGGTAATATTATAATTTTAAAATATTTTTTTAATTTCTCTGTGACTCTGTGACTCTGTGGCTTTTTAAACAGCCTCCTACTGTATTATTTACCCATTTTTTATGACCTGCTGCTTGTCTTCTTTTTCCCGCCTACAGCAGGACGGGCACCTTTATGAGTTCTGGCATTTGTATGTGTCCTCTGACCTCTAACAGGTAAATTTTTAATATGCCTGAACCCTTTATAACTCTGTATATCTTTTAACCGCTTTACATTCATGGCAACCTCAGTTCTAAGTTCTCCCTCTACCTTAAACTTCTCTATTTCTCTACGAATAAGCGTAATCTCTTCATCATTTAATTTATCGACTTTTTTTAAAGGCTCTATTTTTGTTTTTTCTAATATATTATCAGACCTTGTTATGCCAATTCCAAAAATATATGTTAAAGCAACACGTATATTTTTATTTTTTGGTAAATCAATACCTGCGATTCTTGCCATTTATATTTCTCCTTAAAAAATTTTTATCCTTGTCTTTGTTTGTGTTTAGGATTTTCACAGATAACACGCACTTTCCCTTTACGCTTGACTATTTTACATTTATTACAAATTTTTTTTACTGATGCTCTAACTTTCATCTCTCCTCCATTATATTATAAGGTTCATTACGCTTATTTATGCCTATAAATAACCCTTCCCCTTGATAAATCATAGGGTGATAACTCAACTGTAACCCTATCTCCAGGTAATATTCTGATATAATGCATTCTCATCTTACCAGAAATATGTGCTAAAACAACATGACCATTATTATTAAGCTCAACTTTAAACATTGCATTTGGCAATGTTTCTAATACTTTTCCTTCAACTTCAATTGGTTCTTCTTTTGCCATAAATTTTCCTTTTATCCTTTATTCCTTAATTTTTTATATTGTCAATATCACAGGGCCATTATTTGTAATTGCAATAGTATGCTCAAAATGAGCTGCTAAAGACCTATCCGATGTAATAACAGTCCAGCCATTATTCTGAATAATGACATCATCTGTCCCAATACTTACCATAGGCTCAATAGCAAGAACCATTCCACTCTTAAGCCGGAGGCCAGTGCCCGGTTTTCCATAATTAGGAACCTGTGGATCTTCATGTAACTCCCTGCCAACACCATGCCCGACGAAATCTCTGATTACTTTATAATTAAAACTTTTTACATAAGTTTCTATGGCATTACCAATATCACCCAGGCGATTATCTGCAGTCATTTGTTCAATTCCTTTATATAAAGAATTATAAGTTACTTTAACCAGTTTCTCAGCATCAGATGTTACTTTACCAATCATATATGTTACAGCTGAATCAGAGATATATCCATTATGTTTAACACCAATATCAATACTCACGATATCTCCATTTTTTAATATCCTTTTATCAGGGATACCATGAACAACTTCCTCATTAATTGATATACAGGAATTACCTGGATAGCCATGAAAACCCAAAAATGCCGCAGTAGAATTAGACTTTCTTATCATGGATATAATATAATCATCCAGCTCTTTTGTGGTAACACCTTCTTTTACTTTATCCTTAAGACTTTTTAAAATATTTCTTAATATCTTACCACTTGTCTTTATTTTATCTATCTCATTTTTGCTATATATCCTTGCGATTTTAAACTCTCCTTCTTTAGTTAACTTCTATTTGTCGTAATACATTCTGTACTTCTTTACTTGATACATCAATTTCAAGTGATCCATTTATTGTATATAATAAACCCTTATTTTTATAATAATCTATTAATGGACCTGTCTCTTTATTATAGACTTTTAATCTATTCTTGATAGTTTCAATTTTATCATCATCTCTCTGAAAAACTTCTTCATCTTCAGGAGGAGGATTATTTTTTAAATGATAAATAGCACCTGTTTTTTTACTTACTCTGCGCAAGGATAATCTTTCCAGTACAATTTCTTCATTAACTTCAATATAAAGGACTCCATCAATTTTCAAAGGACTAATAGCTTCATTTAAAGCATGGGCTTGCTCTATTGTCCTTGGAAAACCATCTAAAACATATCCTTTACTACAATCCTCTTTTTTCAATCTATCTTTAATAAGATCAATCACAACACTATCAGGGACAAGTTCTCCTGTATCCATATATTCCTTTGCTTTCCTTCCTAACTCTGTATTATTTTTAACATTCTCTCTGAGAATATCTCCTGTTGATATCTGGGGAATATTATATTGCCTGGTAATAATCTCAGCCTGTGTTCCTTTCCCAGCTCCCGGTGGGCCTAATAAAATAATTCTCATAAGTGTTATTGCCACCTTCCTCTCATCTTTCCCTTTTTTAAAAATCCATCATAATGCCGCATAATCAAATGACTCTCAATCTGCTTCATAGTATCCAGTGCAACACCAATTGTAATCAGCATGGATGTACCACCCATCATATAAGCTAAACTGGATGGAAGCTTTAACCATATCTGTATAATAGAAGGCAGAATAGCAACAAATGCCAGAAAAAAGGAACCAGGCAGAACAATTCTGTTTAAAACCTTCTCAATATATTTTGTTGTATTATCACCTGGTCTTATTCCAGGGATAAATCCACCAAACTTTCTTAAATTTTCACTTAAATCCTTAGGATTAAAAGTAATAGCTGTATAAAAATAGGTAAAAAAGATTATCAAAATGCCATAGGTAAATAAATATAAACCTGACTCTGGAGAAAACATTAAAGCTATTTTATTAAAAATAGGTACTTTTGTCCCAATGAATGAGGCAATCTGTGCAGGAAATAAAATAATTGCTGAAGCAAAAATAATCGGCATAACTCCTGCTGGATTTATTTTTAAAGGAATGTGAGTTGTTTGTGCTCCATAAACTTTCCTGCCTACTATTTTCTGGGCATATTGAACCGGAAGTCGCCTTTGCCCCTGCTCGATATAAACAATAAATGCAACAATACCAATAAAAAGACCAATAACAACAATTAAAAAAACAGGATTAAATTCTCCTAATTTAATTTTCAATATCAATTCCATAAAAGCAGAAGGAAAGCGGGCAACAATTCCTGCAAATATAATCAAAGATATACCATTGCCAATTCCCCGCTCTGTAATTCTTTCCCCAAACCACATAAGTAAAATAGTACCGGAAGTAATGGTTAATATAGTCATTAAAGTAAAGCCAAAAGTTGGATTTGGCACTACAGGTGCTCCATTAGGAGCATACATACTTTTCATCCATACACTTAAACCATAAGCCTGGATACTGCATATAAGTACTGTTAAATATCGTGTATATTGATTAATTTTTTTTCTTCCTAATTCTCCTTCTTTGGACAATTTTTCAAGGGCAGGAATAACTACTGTTAATAATTGAAGAATAATAGAAGAAGAAATATAAGGCATAATTCCCAATGCAAAAACAGTAAACCTTTTTAAAGCACCTCCTGAAAACATATCAACCAGGTTAAGAAGTCCACCGGCATGCTGAGTAAAATAAGCTTTTAGTGCAGTAATATCAATACCTGGTGTTGGTATATGAGCTCCAATTCTATAAATAATAAGTATTGCAAGGGTAAAAAAAACCCTCTTCCTCAAATCCGGAACTTTAAAAATATTTAACAATTTCTCAAACATTATTTCACCTTTTTATATTCAGCTTTCTCTATTTTATCATCCGATAATTCAATAATTTTTTTATTCAACTTCATCTTAGAACTTAAGATAAATACTTTTCCACCTGCTTTTTTGATTTTTTCTCCCGCACTTTTACTGATTTTATGTGTATAAACAGTTACAGGTTTAGATAACTTCCCATTTCCTAAAATTTTTATCATTCTGTTCTTTCTTTTAAAGCTGTTTCCAACCTTAATAAAACCCAATTCATTTAATCGCTTAATATCTAAAACTTCATCATTTTTGACTTTATCATCCAGGTCATTAAGATTTATAATATAATACTGTGTTTTAAAAATATTAGTAAAGCCTCGTTTTGGCAAACGCCTGTGAAGAGGCATCTGTCCACCTTCAAATCCTCGCCGTGTTTTTGCTCCTGATCTTGCTTTCTGACCTTTATGACCTCGTCCTGAAGTTTTCCCAAGTGTTGAACCAGGCCCGCGGCCTCTTCTTTTTTTAGTCTTGCGCATCCCGGAAGGGGTCTTTATTGATAATTTCAATTCTTTTTCTTCTGTTTTTCCCATGTACCTCTACTCCTCAACTTTCAATAAAAAATTAACACTGTTAATCATCCCTTTAATCTGAGGTGTTAATTTATGCTCTTTAACCTGATTCATCTTTCTAAGGCCTAATGCCCTAACAGTACCGCGAATTTTCGGATTATATCCTATTGGACTTTTAGTCAACTTTATTTTCACTTTTTTATTCTGCATAATGTTCCTCATTCATCTTTACTTTCTTCTTCTGCTTTCTTCAATCCTTTTAAATGCTTTAATGCTTCTAAAGTAGTTCGCGCAACTGTCATTGGTGTATTTGACCCTAAACTTTTTGACAAAATATCTGTGATTCCTGCTCTACTTAATATAGGTCTTGCTGATATTCCGGCAATAAGACCTGTCCCCGGAGCTGCTGGTTTTAAAAGCATTTTTCCAGCCTTAAATTTATAAAAAATTTCATGTGGTATTGTACCATTTTTAATTGGAACTTTTACAAGATTTTTTTTAGCCTCATTAACAGCCTTACGAATAGCATCAGGAACTTCTCTGGCTTTACCTAATCCTATTCCAACTGTCCCATTCTCATCTCCTACAGCTACAAGTGCACGAAACCCAAACTTTCTTCCACCTTTCAATACTTTTGCAACTCTTGTTATTGATATAATCTCTTCTTTTAACTCCAATTCCTCAGCCATTAATACACCTCTTTTAAAACTTAACACCTTTTTCTCTTAATTTATCTGAAAAGGCTTTTACAATACCATGATATTGTTTATTCCGTCTATCTAAAACAATCTGTTTAATTTTTGCATTCTCTAATTTTTCAAAAAATTTTTCTGCTAAATCGCCTGCTATTTTCATATTTTTTTTACTTTTTGTTTTTAACTTTAAATCCTTTGATTGACTACAAATAAAAGCTAATGTTTTACCATCTGTATCATTTATTGCCTGAGCATAAAGATGCTTATTGGACTGCGAAAAAGCAACTCTTGGTTTTGCTTTTGTCCCAAATATTTTTTTTCTTATCCTTTTTATTCTTCGTTCTTTTCGTTTTATTTTATCTTTAAGAATTCCCATATTTCTTAAACTCCTGTTTTTCCAACTTTTCGTTTTATATGCTCACCGGCATATCGGACTCCTTTTCCCTTATAAGGTTCAGGTTTTCTTTTTTCTCTAATTAAAGCTGCATATTGACCTACTTTATACCTGCTGTTTCCGCTTACAGTGATGTTAACATTATCTTTAACCTCAACCTTTAAATCAGAAGGAACTTCCATTTCTACAGGATGAGAATATCCTAATGTTAGGCTCAATTTGTTTCCCTGCATTTGGGCACGAAAACCTACACCTTCAATAATTAATTTACGCTCAAATCCTTTTAATACTCCATCCACCATATTCTGAATCATTTTATTTGACATACCCCAGTAAGCGTTAATGCTTTTATCTTTGCTGTTTTGCTCTTTAGGTGATACTAAAATACTGTTGTCCTTCTTTGTAATATTAACCTTATTGGTAAAATTTTCACTTAATTCACCTTTAGGTCCTTTTACTGATACTTTATTATTTATAATTTCAACAGTCACACCTTCCGGTATGTTAACTGGATTTCTACCTATTCTTGACATAAAAACTTCTCCTTATACCATCTTACCATATAGTACAGATAAACTCGCCGCCTAATTTTAATTTCCTTGCCTGATTGTCCGTTAAAAGTCCTTTTGAAGTAGAATAAATTCCCATGCCGAAACCATTTAAAACTCTTTTAATATCATTGGCTTTTTTATAGACCCTTAAACTAGGCTTACTGATTCTCTGAATATGCGATATAACACTCTCACCTTCTTTATATAATAAAAATATCCTAATTACATTTTGCTTGTTATCCCTAATGATTTTATGATTTTTTATATAATTCTCATCTTTTAATATTTTTACAATTTGTACTTTTAAATTAGATGATGGAACATCTACAAATTCCTTTTGTGCACTTATTCCATTTCTAATAATAGTTAACATATTTGCAATCGGATCTGATATACTCATAATTTTTATCTTACCTCCAATAAAATCTACCAGCTTGCCTTCTTAACTCCAGGCAGCATCCCTTTACCAGCTAAATCTCTAAAACATATACGGCAAATACCAAATTTTTGAATATAACCTCTTGGACGACCGCATATTTTACATCTATTCCTTTTACGAACCTGAAATTTAGGTTTTTTATTATTCCTCTCAATTAATGCCTTTCTTGCCATCTTTCCTCCACTTTAGCAATTTTTAAACAACTATTTCTTAAGCCTTTACTTTCTCCTTTGTATCTTCTTTTTTCTCATGTTTCTCATGCTTATCTTTATCAGGCTTTTGTTCTTTTTCACTTTTTTCTTCTTTTAATTTCTTTGCCTTTAAATCTTTTGATTTTTGTGCTTCAATTTCTTCAGAGCGATCTTCAGCAGCCTGCTTTAAAGCTTCTGCCTTTTTTAAGGCTTCCTCATGATGCTTAGCTTCCTCTTTTTGCTTTAATGCTTCAGCCTGTGCCCGGAATGGCATCCCAATTCCTGTGAGGAAATCCTTTACAATTTTATTATTTCTATTATTTTTTATTACAAAAGTAATATCCATTCCATGAATTTTATCTACTTTATCATATTCTATCTCAGGAAAAATAATCTGTTCCTTAATACCTATGGAATAATTATTAAACTTATCAAAAGAATTAAGATTTAATCCTCTAAAATCCCTGACACGTGGAAGAGCTATATTAACCAGCCTGTCAAAAAATTCCCACATTTTATCACCCCGCAAGGTTACTTTAGCGCCAATTGGAATACCCTGCCTGATTTTAAAGTTAGAAATAGATTTTTTTGCTCTTGTAATTAAAGCTTTCTGACCAGTGATGAAAGCAAGTTCTTCTGCTACAGATGTTAATGATTTCGGGTTATCTTTTGCCTCACCTACTCCTACATTAACAACTATTTTTTCTAATACAGGTACCTGATTTTTATTTTTTAATTTATATCTTTTTATCAGTTCAGGTAATACTTTTTTATAATAAGACTCTTTTATTCTTGGAACCATTCTTTATAACTCCTGTTATACCTTATCAATAACTTCATTACATTTGTCATTTTTACAAACTCTTACTTTTTTATTATTAACAAGCTTTCTTGTTACTTTTGTTGGTTTATTACATTTTGGACAGATTAACCGTACATTTGAAATATGAATGGGTAATGAAATATCAATAATACCACCTTTTTGATTTTGCTGATTTGGTCTGATTGCTTTTTTAGCTACATTAATACTTTCTACTGTTATTTTATGATTTTTATAATCAACTATAAGTACTCTGCCCTTTTTTCCTTTGTCCTTACCAGTTAATGCTACTACTGTGTCTCCTTTTTTTATTTGTGGTTTTTTTAATTTTTCCAATACTTTTTTAACTTTTTTCATTATAATACCTCTGGAGCCAGTGATATAATCTTTGTAAACTGTTTTTCTCTAAGTTCCCTGGCAACTGGTCCAAAAATCCTTGTTCCACGGGGGTTTTTCTGAGTGTCAATAATAACAGCTGCATTATCATCAAATCGTATATAAGTTCCATCTTTTCGCCTGACTTCTTTTTTTGTCCGTACAATAACAGCTCTTACAATTTCACCTTTTTTAATCTGAGAATTAGGCAAAGCATCTTTAACTGATGCTACAACAATATCTCCGATAAAACCATATCTTTTCTTACTACCACCCAGTATTTTAAAACATTTAATCTTTTTCGCACCTGAATTATCTGCTACATTTAATCTTGTTTCTAACTGTACCATACTTTATCCTTTATTTTGCCTTTTGAACTATTTTTAAAAGCCGCCATCTTTTTAATTTACTTAAAGGTCGTGACTCAACTATTAACACTTTATCACCAACATTTGCTTCATTTTTCATATCATGGACAAGTATTTTTTTCGTCCGTTTTATACTTTTTTTATATAAAATATGTTTATACC
>CBDVEP010000094.1:0-12607 GCA_965373035.1 uncultured bacterium | reverse complement strand
AGCAATAAATTGTACCATAATTTATATTATATTATTCTTTTTTAGAAAATCTGAATTATTACTTTTAAAGAGCGGATAGGGGAGCATCCCTGTCAGATGCCTGAAAATTTGTTAGAGTTAATAGTAAAAACAAGTTCTAATAATGGTGATTTAGTTTTAGATCCTTTTGGAGGCACAGGAACAACTGTGGCAATTACAAAGAGATTGAAACGAAATTTTATAACAATGGAAATATCAAAGGAATATTATGATGTTATATTAAAAAGATTAGATGGTAAAATTGCAGAGATAAAAAGAAAAAAAGTTGAGCCAGAAAAACAAAAAACATTATTTGATATTGTATGATTGTCGCAAAACATCCGATAACACAGTATATACGCTATGGGGCTAATGCCCTTAAATAATTGGGTCGTCCCCAATTTCGTTAGGTTATGAATTTATATAAAATTAAGCATTTTTTACAGGAGGTATAATTATGAAAATATTTAAAAAAACTGGAGCAGGGATTATTTTTGGTGCTGTTTTTGGCATAATTGATATAATTCCAATGATACTTATGAAAATGACCTGGGATACATTATTATCAGCATTTTTTATGTGTGTAATTGGTGGTTTTCTCATATCAACATCAAACTTAAAATTAAATAATACTTTAAAAGGAACCCTGATTTTCTTTTTGATAGCCGTTCCAATGATGATTGTAGTTGTTGCTGGTAGTCCAAAAGAATTAATTCCAATGTTAGTTACGAATCTTGTTATAGGAAGTTTGATGGGTTATTTCATTGGCCGCTTTGGAGAAAAATAAATCAGTTAATAAAGAATAAATGTCCTTGTTCCTTACTTCTTACTTTTGATATTAAAAAAATCAGGAAGAAAAAAGAGAAAATAAAATTTTTGAATTTTATAAGTTAAATTACAAAAAAAATTAAGGGCAATTCGTCTGATAATTTAACACTCCATGACAGATCGTCGGGAGTGCTTGTTCGTTAATTATATTTTTCTTGGCAAATAATTTAAATGTATTACATTGTAATACAAAAGTTTGTTTGATGAGGTGATTATATGCCAAGCTCCATTACCATTAGACTTCCTAAGAAATTACAAAAAGAATTGGATTCAGTTATAAAAGACGAAAGTATCTCAAAAAGTGATCTCATTTGTGAAGCCTTGCAAAAATATTTAACCATAAAAAGATTTCGTCAATTGCGAAAAAGGGTTTTACCTTTTGCTGAAGCTCAAGGGATATTAGTTGATGAAGACGTTTTTAATAAATTGAAATGAAAATAGTAATCGATTTAAATGTTATAATTTCGGCTTTTTCTTCAAGAGGATTATGTAATGATCTTTTTGAATTATGTTTATATGAGCATGATATTTATTTAAGTGAATATATAATTAAAGAGTGCAAAAATAAATTTGAAAAGAAAATTAAATTGTCAGATGGTATAATTAAAAATATTATTAATTATTTAAAAAATGATATTAAGCTTGTAGTACCTGCAAACATTAATGATAATATTTGTAGGGATAAAAATGATATTCCAATTATTGGAACAGCGATTGCATCAAGAGCAAATATAATCATAAGTGGTGATAAAGATTTGTTGGTTTTAAAAAAATATAAAAATATTAAAATCCTGTCACCAAGAGAATTTTGGGATTTTTTAAGGAAGAAAAAATGCAGCTTATAACTTCAGCCTCCTGAATATCCATTCATGACATCGGGAGTTTCTATTCGTTAGGCTAATATATGACAAAAAGAATGATAAAAAAAATATTAGGTGTTGTTGGGCTGATTCTTTTAATCATTATTATCTATCATTTTCTTTTTGGACGTTTTTTCCCATGGTCCCCTATAAAATCAGGATACAAACAACTACCATTTTCAAAAGCTGTTGTGATTTTACCTGAAAATCAATCTCTTCCTGAAGGATTCAGAAATATCAATAAAATAGTTTCTGAAACTGAGCAATTTCACAGATTGAAATTTAATAAGAATGTTAAAATTATTCTTCCCAAAACACATAGCCAATATACTAAATTTTCAGGGAAAAAAGAAGCAGTTGCTTGTGCATATACTGGCACTGTAATATATCTTTCTCCTATGATAAAGAAAAAAAATCGTAATTTAATAAATCTACTTAAACATGAATTGTCTCATTGCATTCTATTTCAACAGATTCCCTTTTTTAATCCGCTTAAAAAACAAAGACCAGGATGGCTTGTAGAAGGATTGGCTATTTATTATGGTAATTCCCTTGATTATTATAAAGGAGAAGAATTCTTAAGGTTAGCTGTTGATAAAGGATACTTTCTTAATATTTTAAATCCTGATGAAGAAGCTAAAAAAATCCCTGGGGAATACATATATAAATTTATGTATGCAGAATTCAGACACTTTATTGAATACATTGTTGATAAATATGGCATTGAATCATTATTAAAATATATGAAAATGGTCATAAGAAAACCGGACTTGGAAAAGGAACTCTTTTATCAAGTATTTAATGTTGAATTAGAAAAGATAGCAGATGATTTTAAAAATGATGTTTTAGAGAAAAAATGGCCAAACTTTATATAACACAGCATAAAAGGTTCGGAGACCGTTGCAAAATTGTTAAAAGGCATATAGTCTTCAAAAGGTATTTTAGATAATATGAGGTTATGCCTTCCTATATGCTTTTAAAAACTCATCTTTTGTAATCCCAGATTGAGTGCAAATTGTCCTTAATGTAGAAGCTTTTATTTTCGAGTGATTAGGCATGGTTAAAGGAGTTCTGTTTCCGCCAGGGTCTTCATGTATCATGGAAATGTGCTCTTTTTCTCTTATAGTTCGAAATTCTAAATTTTTTAGCGCCTTTACTACCTTTCGCTTGGGTGCATCAATAGGAAACTTTACCATTAAACTTCCACTCCTGTTTCAGCAACAAATGCCTCAATAATTATTGGCTCTATATCCATTACTTCATTTCCAAAGGTCTTAATATGAAAATGAATTGCTGATTTTATGTCAGAAAGTGCCTCTTCATAGGTATCCCCTTGTCCAACCACAACTCCTTTGAGTCCTAATGGATACGCTATGTAACCATCAGGATGTTTCTCTACTACTATTTTAAACTGTCTCATAACTAATATCTCCTTTATTGGCAATAGCAGATAAGGTAATATATCTGAATGGTTAAATATACTACTTTATCACTTAGAAAAAACTTCCTTTTTTCCTGCCCAATATAAAAAACCAACAATAATGCTGACAAAACCAAGTGGAATAATAATCCAGATAATTTGATGAGCAAAAGTAATCTGATAAAACAGGGTTGATATAATCCATGCCAGGATTGTTAAATATATTCCCAAAAGTACTGTCAGCTTCCAGCCCATTTCACGAAGAGCTGTTGCCATAGCTACAAGACATGGAAAATAGAGTAAAATAAAAAGAAGATAAGCATAAGCCTGCAAACCTCCTCCTGTAAAACGTTTCTGCATTGCGCAGAAAGCTCTGCTTTCCACTTCCATTTCTTCCATAACTGATTCCTTATCAGAAACATCCCCAATACTAATACCCAAAGGATCACTGAGTGTATCTTTTAATCCTTTTAAATTTTCAGGAATAGTGGAAAATGCTTCTTTAATTCCTTTTCCTAATTCAAATTTTTCCTCTTCTTCTCCTGACTGATTTTTTTTATCTTCTGACATATCAATTTGTGAATAAAGAGCATTTAAAGTTCCTACTACTGCTTCCTTGGCAAATAATCCTGTAAAAATCGCCACTGTTGCAGGCCAGTTATCTTCTGTTAAGCCAATTGAATGAAAAACAGGTGTTATCTTTTTTCCCACTGTAGCTAAAACTGAATTTTGCGTATCTTCATTATCAAAAGTACCATCAACACCTAATGAATTAAAAAAGCTAAGTATTACAATAATAAGAATAAGGAATTTACCTGCTTTTAATATAAATCCTTTTAACCTGTTCCATGTATGTATTAAAATATGATGCAGACGGGGAGTATGATAAGGAGGCAGTTCCATAACAAATGGAGTAGGTTCTCCTTTAAATAAAGTTCGTTTTAATAATAAACCTGAAAGAACAGCTAAAATAATACCAACCATATATAATGAAAAAACAATATTTTGTCCGGCTCTTGGGAAAAAAGCAGCTGCAAATAAGGCATAAACAGGTATTCTTGCTCCGCATGACATAAAAGGAGTTATGAAAATAGTCAACAGTCTGTCTCTTTTATTTTCCAGGGTTCTTGTTGCCATAATAGCAGGAACCGTACATCCAAATCCTACCAGCATTGGTACAAATGATTTCCCGGGAAGTCCAATGAATCTCATAAACCTGTCCATAACAAATGCTGCTCTTGCCATATATCCTGAATCTTCCAGAAGAGAAAGCATAAAAAATAACATAAATATAATAGGAACAAAAGTAGCAATAGTCTGGATACCACCGCCAACTCCACCGGCAAGTAAGGCTCTTAACCATGATGGTGTTCCTAAATTATTTAAAAAAACACTAAACCCATCAACAAAAATGGTTCCAAAAAATATATCAAAAAAATCAATAAATGCCCCTCCAAAATTAATGGTAACCCAGAAAATAATATACATTATAAATAAAAATATGGGAATACCCAAAACTCTGTTAAGTACTATTTTATCAATCATATCTGTTACAGATCTTTTTTCTACAACTCGCTTAACAACATCTTTTACCAGACCGTGAATAAATCCATAACGGTAATCTGCAAATAAAATATCTGTTTCTTCTTTCAGTATATGTTTAATCTGTTGTTGAGATGATAATATCTCTTCCTTTGAAATGTCAGACAGTGCGATACTTTTATTGATAACCCATTCATCATTTTCCAATAATTTTATTGCAATCCATCTCTGGTCAACTCCTATTTTCTCAGCAGTTGATGAAAGTTTTGGAATTAGTTTAGTTATCTCATCCTCAATTTCATTGGCATAGATAATCTGTGTTAAACTTACTTCCCCTTCCTGTGCTATTTTTTCACATGCTTTTTTTAAGTCCTCGATTCCATCCTTAGTGACTGCTGTAATGGGAATAACAGGACATCCCAGATGCTTTTGCAGATGAGATACCTCTATTTTCATTTTTTTGTTTTCAACCAGATCCATCATATTTAGTGCTACAACTACAGGAACTTTCATTTCAAGCAGATGTGTGGTTAGATAAAGGTTTCTCTCTAGATTAGTGGCATCAATTATATTAATAACCATATCAGCTTTATCGCTTAAAATATATTCCCGTGCTATTTTTTCATCTTCAGAATATGCTGAAAGGGAATAAATACCAGGCAGGTCAACAAGATTAAAATTAATATTGTCAGATTTAAATGTTCCTTCTTTTTTTTCAACTGTAACTCCGGGCCAGTTGCCAATTCTCTGTTTTCCCCCGGTTAAACTGTTAAACAAAGTTGTTTTTCCGCAGTTAGGATTACCTGCTAAAGCTATGTTATATACTTTTGACATTATTTTATCCTCCTGATTAAAAGGATATCTGCTTCATCTTTGCGCAGAGATAAATTATAATCCCTGATTTTTATATCCACAGGATCACCAAGCGGTGCAATTTTAACAAGTGTAAAAACAGCCCCCCTGGTAAGCCCCATGGAGAGCAGTTTTTCCCTGTAATGCGGATTACATTTATCATACCCGGTAATTTCAGCCTTCTCACCTATTGACAGGTCTTTAATTTTATCCATATTAATATTCTCCTGATTTTTAAAGTTATTATCTCAATCAAGTAGGGGATACTTAAGTATCCCTTACAGTTGTGATTACTCAATCAAGTAGGGGATACTTAAGTATCCCCTACAGTTGTGATTACATAAGAGTTCGTAACTGATTACTCCTGATTTTATTGTTTTCTTAAGTATGCACATAAATTTTATGAAGCATGCCCCTTCCTATCATAATCTTTGTATTATTAATTCGAATAACAGACGGCCCCCCGGATCCACCGCAGTTAATAGTTATTTGTTGTCCGGGGATGACTCCCATGTTAGTTAATTTTGTTCTGGCATGCTGTCCACCCTGAATATAATCTACAATAGCTTTATCTCCTTCTTTTAAAAGAGTTATGGGAAAACTTGATTGCTTATTTCTTTCCATAGAATCACCTGCCCTTATAGAAAATATAAAAGGGTCTATAAGTTATAGTATTCTCTATATTATAATTTATTTATTTTTTTTGTCAACTTTTTTAAAGATTATATAGGTAATAGGAAGATTAATCCCCTAATCAGTTTTGACTACAGCAAGGTCGCTGATCTGGTCGTCTGAATTTACTTTAACGATTCTGACACCTGCTGTTGCCCTGCCAATTGTTGATATTTCTTTAGACAGAACCCGTAGAACCATGCCCTTAGAGGTTGTTAAAATAATCTCATCTGCTTTATCAACTGCTCTTATTCCTACGGCTTTTCCATTTTTATTGTTTACTTTTAAATAAGTCATTCCTTTGCCGCCTCGTCCTTTGATTGGGAAAAGGGAGAAATTCATACATTTACCATATCCTTTTTCTGTTATAACAAATATTTTTTTATCAGACTGTACTCTTGTAATTCCAACAATCATGTCATCTGGAGCTACTCTTAACCCGCGAATACCTCTGGATGCTCTTCCCATTGTTCTTAATGCTTTTCCATTAATACTTAAAGCTCTTCCGTTTTTTGTGCCAATAAAAATGCCTTTATCTTTTTCCTGGTTAAAAACAATTGCATCAACTAGTTCGTCATCTTTATCCAGGTTAATACTCATAATACCCCGTCGTTTAGCATTAATAAGATCGGAACTGGATAGTTTTTTTATAACACCATTTTTTGTAACAAGAATAATTGTGTTGTTTTCTGTAAAATCATTTAAATTGCAAAGTGTTGTTATTCGTTCATCCTGACTTAAATTCAGGATAATCTTTAATGATTTACCTTTAGATTGCTTGCTTCCCGTGGGAATCTCATATACTTTCATCCAGAATATTTTACCTTTATTTGTAAAGAAAAGCATGGCATCATGTGTGGCAGCAACAACCAGATTTTGTATGAATTTATCTTCTCCTTTTAAAGCAGCACCTGTTACGCCTTTTCCACCTCTTTTCTGTTTCTTATACTGTTTAGTCTGCAGGCTTTTTATAAACCCATCATTGGAAAGAGTAATAACCAGATCTTCATCAGCTATAATATCCTCTACTTTAAACTCTGTAACTTCTTTAACAATTTCAGTTTTCCTTTCTGTGGCATATTTTTCCCGAACTATCAGAAGTTCTTTTTTAATAACTTCATAAACCTTATCTTCATTTGCAAGGATTGCTTTTAATTCTTTTATTAATTTTTTTAAACCTTCAAATTCTTCAATTAATTTTTCACGCTCCAGGCCGGTTAATTTCTGTAATTTCATTTCCAGTATGGCATTTGCCTGGATTTCCGTGAATTTAAATTTTTCAATTAAATTCATACGGGCTATATCTACGGTTTTAGAAGCACGGATAGTCTTTATAATGGCATCAATCATATCCAGTGCTTTTATAAGACCTTCAAGGATATGAGCTCTTTCTTCTGCTTTTCGCAGGTCAAATTTTGTTCTTCTGATAACAACTTCTTTTCTATGCTTTGTATATTCCCGGATAATCTCTTTTAAATTTAATACTTTTGGCTGATTATCAACAAGAGCCAGCATAATAATCCCAAATGTAACCTGCATCTGGGTGTGTTTGTATAGCTGGTTTAAAATAATTTGAGCCTGGGCATCTCTTTTTAGTTCAATAGTAATTCGTAATCCTTTTCTGTCTGATTCATCTCTTATAGCAGAAATCCCTTCGACTTTTTTATCCTGGACTAATCCGGCAATAGAAGAGATTAGTGATGATTTATTTACCTGATAAGGAATTTCATCAATAATAATAACATCTTTCCCTTTTCGCTCTTCAATATCAGCTTTTGCTCTTATAATAACTTTACCTCTTCCTGTAAGATAAGCATCTCTAATGCCTGAATAACCATAAGCCAGTCCGGCTGTGGGAAAATCAGGTCCTTTAATAAATTTTAAAAGGTCTTGTATGGAGCATTCTTGATTATCAATATAATAAACTGTTGCATCAATAACTTCTCCAAGATTGTGAGGAGGGATGTTTGTTGCCATTCCAACTGCAATACCACTTCCGCCATTGATTAAAATATTGGGAATAGCTGCCGGCAGGACTGAAGGTTCTTCACGTGAATTGTCAAAGTTAGGTGTAAAATCAACAGTTTCTTTTTTTATATCATTTAAAAGTTCACTGGCAAGTTTTGTCAGCCGTGCTTCTGTATAACGGTATGCTGCTGGATTATCACCATCAATACTTCCAAAATTTCCCTGTCCATCTATAAGTGGTGCTCTTAATGCGAAATCCTGTGCCATTCTTACAAGGGAATCATATATAGCCATATCACCATGAGGATGAAAATTACCTATTACTTCACCAACTATCTTAGCGCATTTAACATACGGATTTTCATGGATCCATCTTTTTTCATTCATTGCATAAAGAATTCTTCTGTGAACTGGTTTCAGACCATCACGAACATCAGGCAGGGCTCTCCCTATGATAACGCTCATGGCATAATCAATATAAGAGCTTTTCATCTCATCTTCTATAGTAACAGGTATAATACGGGATGCTGTCACATTTATATCCTTTTCTGGAGTTTTCTTATTTTTTTCCATACAATCTCCTTTATGTTTTTAAACCTACAGATTACACAATTGTTGGTTCGAGTTTCTGAGGCTCGAACCTTTATTTATGGTTCGGGCCTCAGAAACCCGAACCAACGAATTAATGTTATTAAAATAATCATGTAGCAAATCTATTATTTTAAACATCTAAATTTTTTACTTTTTTAGCATATTGCTCAATAAATTGTCTTCTTGGTTCAACCTGATCTCCCATTAAAATGGAAAAAATCTCATCTGCTTCAACAGCATCTTCAAGAGTTATTTTTAACAGAACTCTTTTTTCAGGATTCATGGTTGTATCCCATAACTGTTCAGGGTTCATTTCTCCAAGTCCTTTATATCGCTGCATTTTTATCTGGTTTTTATATGTCTGCTCTAATTGTTTTATCAGCTTATCTTTTTCTTCTTCTGAATAAGCATATTGGATGTCTTTCCCGGCAGCTATTCTATATAAAGGAGGTTGGGCAATATATACGTAACCATTTTCTACTAAAGCTGTCATGTGACGAAAAAGGAATGTTAAAATAAGAGTTCTGATATGAGAGCCATCCACATCAGCATCAGTCATGATTATGACCTTATGATAACGTAATTTTGATACATTAAAATCTTCTTCTCCAAAGCCTGCCCCAAGGGCTGTAATCATTGTTTTTATTTCTTCATTGGAAAGTATTTTATCAAGCCTTGCTTTTTCTACATTTAAAATTTTACCTTTTAAAGGCATAATAGCCTGAAAATTTCTGTCACGGCCCTGTTTAGCAGAGCCGCCGGCTGAGTCCCCTTCCACAAGATAAATTTCGCATTTTTCAGGGTTTTTTTCTATACAGTCAGCCAATTTTCCCGGCAGACCTGAATCAGTATCCAGGGCATCTTTTCTTCTTATTAATTCCCTAGCTTTTTTGGCTGCTTCTCTTGCCCGGTATGACTGAATAGCTTTTTCAAGAAGATTTTTAATAACTTTAGGATAGTGGTCAAAATATTCGCTTAGTTTATCATAGACCATACTATAAACAATACCATCTACTTCGCTGTTACCCAATTTCATTTTAGTCTGGCCTTCAAATTGCGGGTCTTTTAATTTTACACTAATAACAGCAGTCAATCCCTCCCTTGCATCATCACCGCTTAAACTGGCATTGAATTTTTTATCATATCCCATTTTTTTTAAAAAGTCATTAGCTACCCTGGTTAAACCTGATTTAAATCCGCTTAAATGTGTCCCGCCTTCATGGGTGTTGATATTGTTAACATAGGTAAAAATGTTTTCAGTATATCCAGAATTATATTCCATAGCTACTTCTATAACCACATCATCTTTTGTATCAGTGAAATATATAGGAGGTTTATGAAGTGGTGTTTTGTTTTTATTTAAATAATTTATAAAACTGACAATCCCGCCTTTAAAATTAAAAATATGTTCTTTAGTCTCTTTATCTCGTTCATCGTATATTTCAATTGTAATTCCCTTGTTTAAAAAAGCTAATTCCCTTAACCTTTTAGATAGTGTATCATAGTGATATTCTAAGGCTGTGAAAATTTTAGGGTCTGGTTTGAATTTTATTACAGTACCGGTTGATTTAGCATTACCAATAGTTTTTAATTTTTCTTCAGTTTTGCCCCTTTGATATTTTTGATAATATACTTTCCCATTTCTGCTGACCTTTACTTCCAGCCATTCAGAAAGAGCATTTACAACTGAAACACCCACGCCATGCAGTCCCCCGGAAACTTTATAAGCTTTATGGTCAAATTTGCCGCCGGCATGAAGCTTTGTCATAACAAGTTCTAAAGCGGACTTTTTAATCTTTGAGTGCATATCTACTGGAATACCGCGTCCATTATCTGTGACTTCTATTATGTTGTTTTTTAAAATTTTAATAATAATTTTATCACAATAACCAGCTAATGCTTCATCAATACTGTTATCCACTACTTCATAAACAAGATGATGTAATCCAACCTCTCCTGTACTGCCGATATACATGCTTGGTCTTTTTCTAACACCATCCAGTCCATCTAATACCTGAATATCTTTTGCATTATAATCCAAAAGTGGTTTTTCTAATTCAGTACTCATTGAAGATTCCCTCCCAATATTATATAATCATATTAATATAATTGATTTTAAAATCAAGGTGTTTTTTCTTAATTTATCTCTATATCCACTTCTTTAGCAATTAATTTTAAAATATCACCATATTGTTCTAATTTCGGGCTTAATTCATAGTTAAGAAGATCAGATATAAGGACAGTATCCTTAATCTCCATGGATTGCACAATTTCTTTTAGTAATTCCATCATATTTTTATTAAAAGATGCTATTGTTTCTTTATTATATTTTATTTGATTATAATCCACAGAAAAAGTTGATTTAATAAGCTGAAGAAGAGCAAAAATTGATTCTAAAGTACCTGTTATAATTTGAATATTTGTCATAGCTTCTTTTTCATGACCTGTCTGCATGTCCATAACTATCATTTCAATTAATTTTTGTATATCAGGTACTTTTTTTATTATTTTAAATATTTGTTCTGAAACCTTATCCCTTATAGATTCTATATTTTTAAAAGATGCTTCATTTTTTTTTACAAGGATGTCAATATTATCAGCCCATTTACTTAAGTGAAGAATCAGCTCATTTTTTAGTATTTTATTAATCTCATCAAATTTTTTAGCTATTTCAAGATGTTCTATTTTTTCTTTTGTTTTTTCTAAATTTATTATTTCTTTGATAAAATTAAATTTTTTTGTCTTAAAAAGCTGCTCATAGTTATAAATTTTATTAATTCTGGAAAAAATATTTATTGTCCAGCTTACACCGGATATAAGCCGTTTTATATCTTCTTCTGAAAAATCAGATTTTGAATTCAGGTAATTGCATATTTCTGTTAAATAACTTTTAGTTTCTGATAAGGAACTATGTACAAGTTCATTAATATCAATGATAGTTAAATCCAGCCTTAGGGCTGAATCAACCTGGTGCTTTGTTAAATTTTGAATATCATCTTTAAAGACCTTGCCATTAATAATGATTTCATCTATAACTTTCAAATTTTTAAACAACCAGTCATTAATGCCTTCAATAACTTCTTTTAAGTTTTTTTCATTCTCCAGTTGGAAATCTAGTTTTTCTTTATTTATAAAAATTTCCATTTAAGGGGTTACTCCTATTTCTTTTTTTTACTGGGACTGCTAAATCCAGGCAGATTATTCATTTGGCTTTCTATAGCTTTCTGGGAGCCTTTTAAACTATGCATTCCTTGTTCCATTTTTGAAAATTTATGACGCAAGTTTTCCTCATATTTTTTTAGCTGCTCTTCTTTTCTTGCAATGCGTTTATCTGTTGATCTTATCAGTGTGTCTACTAAAGAAATTTTACCTTCAATAATACCCTGTCTTCTTATAAAAGGTGTAATTACGTTATTAAGAGTAAAAGCAATTCCAGTATCAATAATTTTATCATTATTGGAATCATATCCAAACAGTTCACTTATTTTATCACCATAAGAATTTAGTGTAAAAATGAATTTATCTTTATCTAATTTTAATAGTCCTTTTCTTACATTATCCCATGCACTTCCCCATTTACCTGTAGAAATACCAATTTGCGTGAGAATTGCAAGTTTCCTGCCTAAAGATGTTGTATAAGAATTCAGTACAGTTGCTCTTATTTTACTATGTAAATTCATCAAAGTAATATTATTGGAAAGTACTCCCCTGTCTAATTTTTTTTTCCCTGGCTTTTTTGCTTTTGAGTTTTTACTTACTTCCAGAATGTATTTAATTATATTATTATATTGTTTTATAAAATCACCCAGTGTCTTTTCAATTTTTTCTATGTCTTCCTTGATTTCAATTTTTATAG
>CBDVEP010000093.1:0-12667 GCA_965373035.1 uncultured bacterium | reverse complement strand
GGAATATCCTTCACAACCGATTGTAATCTTTTGCCCAACCCACCAACCAAAACACCCCCAACACACCTCACCACCCCCCACCCCCACGAGCCGCCCCACCCCCCCCCCAGGTCTCAACATTTAACATTTATAAATTAACAATAAATATAAAATACTATATGAAGTGAAATGTTAAATGTTGAGACCTGACCCCAAATTTTACTTGACTAATAAATAAATATTTATAATATTATTTTATATTATGGCAGAAGAAATAAAAAATGAAGAAGTGTTAAAGCAAGAAAATAAACCGAGAGAATCAGATAAAGAAAAAGCAGAAAAAATTGCAGATATAACTAAAGAAAGGGAAAAAACTAAATCTGAGGAACCAGTAAAAATTCATTTTTCTCTTAGTACACAGATTATCTGGTTGGTTGTTGCTTTAATCATTACAATTGTTATTGTTGTTTATCAGACAACATTAAAGGATGAGCGGGAAGCCCTGCTAAAGCAAATGGAACTCCGAGGTGCTGCATTAAGTAGGAATTTAGCTAATAATTCACAAGTTGTTTTATCTTCTGCTGTAAGTGAAGCTCTTGCTGGTATGGGTAAAACCAAAGTAACTAGAGCTGTTTATGAGAATCTTGACCTTTTTGAGCTAGGATTATCAGAAAATACCATAAAAATGCTTGCTCAGGAAGATGTGATTTATACTTATATTATCAATCCTTTTAATCAAATTTTAGCTCATTCTGATAAAAATGCTGATATCTTATCAGATCTTAAACTTCCTGCCGGGATAAAAACATATATAGGTATTTATAAGAATGGAGAGAAAGTCAAACCTGTTTTACAAAGATATTCATGTGAATATATAAGTCCGCTTTCAAAAGAAAAAATATATAGTGAAATACTGGATATATCTTTTCCATTAAAATTAGCCCAGGAAACAGAATCTTTAAAAACATATGAAGGTGAAGTTCATATAGGAATGTCTCTTGAAGGGATTCAGAATACTATAGGAGAAGCTAAAGGTAAATTATTAAATGTAGCTTTTTTTTCAGTTTTTTTAGGAGTTGTAGGTGCATATTTACTTGCTTTATTTATTAGTAAGCCAATTAAAAAAATGGTTAATGCTATGAAAAAGGTCTCAACAGGGGATTTGAATCAGAGTGTAAAAATAAAAAGAAAAGATGAGATAGGTTTGTTAGGATGGAGTTTTAACCACATGACAGAAGGCTTGAGGGAGAAGGAGAGGATTAAAAGTACCTTTAATAAATTTGTAAGTGCTGAGGTTGCAGAAGAGGTTTTAAAAAATGAATCAGCTATGAAACTGGGAGGAGAGTATAAAGAAGTAACAATGTTTTTTTCTGATATTAGAAACTTTACATCTATGTCTGAAAAGATGACTCCTCATGAAGTTATTTCCATGCTTAATGAATATCTTTCTTTAATGACAGATATTATATTAGATCACAAAGGTGTTATAGACAAATATGTTGGTGATGAGATTATGGCTGTATGGGGTGCTCCTATAAAAAGGGATAATGACCCGGAATTATGTATCAGAAGTGCTGTTGCTCAGTTAAAAGCACTTGAAAGGCTTAACCAGAACAGAGTGCAAAGGGGAGAACCTGAAATCAGGATAGGAATAGGTGTTAATACAGGTCAGGTTGTTTCCGGTAATATGGGTTCGGAAAAAAGATTGGATTATACAGTTATTGGTGATAATGTAAATTTAGCTTCAAGATTATGTGATAATGCAGGTAAAAAAGGTCTTCATGAATTAATTGTAACGGAAGCAACATATAATATAGTTAAGGACATTGTCCAGGCTAAGGAAGTAGAACCTATATATGTTAAGGGAAAGGAAAAACCTATAAGGATTTTTGAAATTTATGATATTAAAGATGAATACCAGGATTTTACTGTATGATATACAAAGATTTTATAGAAAATTTAAGTGAAATTTTAAATTATTCAAAAGTAAAAACTTCCACTTATGCTCATAAATTGATTAATATCATTCATGAAGTATCAGAAAAAGAAGATGTGGATATAAAGGGTTTTGGCAAGCTGCATTTTCCAAAAGAAGGAAAACCGAAATTAGAACCTTATGAAAAATTAATTAAAGAGATAAATATTAAATGACTTATGAGGAATTAGTTAATAAATTTGCAAAAGAAAATCAGCTTGAATATAATGAAGCTGCACATTTTATTGACAGTTTTTTTGCTGTTATTAAATTAAATCTGGCAAAGGGTGAGGAAGTAAAGATTTTTAAATTTGGATCTTTTTCCGCTCATACCATAACAACAAAACTTGCAAGAAATAAAAATACTCATGAAATAGAAATCACACCTGATGAGATTTATCCTCATTTTGAGCCATCCAGGAGTCTTAGACCTGGGAAGATAAAAACATCTAAAAAACCACCAATGAAACCAAAAAAGAAAAAGCCTGTTCAAATTCCAGCTTCAGAAAAGTCTTCTGTATCTTCTGGAGAGCAGAATTATATCCTGATAGCAGAAAGATATTACAAAAAGACAATTGTTTTTTTTATTTGTTTTTTAATAATTTTTTCAATTAGTTTTTATTTTGGTTTTCGATATTTTAAGAATAAACTTTTAAGACCATATATTAACAGGCGAATAGAACACTATTTATCAGAAAAAGGTTATACATATTCTGCTGTTGAAGAAATGGTTAACTCCAGTTTCAGGGAAATTCTTACTAAAACAGATAAGCAGAATCAGGAAATGTCAGAGGCAATTGCTTCCCAGCTTAAAAAATTAAAAATACAACAGGAAGCTTCCTTGAAGAAATTGACAAAAATGGAAGTATATCTGAAAAAAAAGATTAAAAGCATGATTAAACCACAGCTTAAAAAGAGAAAAAAGCGTGCCCAGGTTAAAATGAAATTATATACAATAAAAAAGAATGATACCCTCTGGGGCTTATCAAAAAAATATTTAAAGAATCCGTACAACTGGGTGGGGCTTTATAAAACAAATGGTAAAAAAATCAAGAACCCGGATAAGATATATCCCGGTCAGAGGATATTTATACCTGTAATAAGAGAATATTAGTATGGATAATATTAAAGATATTATCATAAAAGTTGTTTCAGAAAGTTTAAAAGAATTAAAAAAAAAATTTAGTTTTAATATTTTAGATATTGATATTATTGATATTGAACTTCCTAAAAAAGAAGAATATGGTGATTATTCAACACCTGTTGTATTGAAAATATTAAAAAAAAATAAATGTAATCCTCTTGCCATTGGAGAGGAGCTTCAAAAAATTATTTCTTCACAAAACTATCCTTATTTTGAAAAAGTAGAATTTTATAAACCAGGATTTATAAATTTTTTTATTAGCAAGGAATTTTTAATCAAGAACCTTGAAAATATTTATTCATTAAAGGGAAAATTTGGAAAGAAAGAAAATAAACATCCTGAAAAAATAATTATAGAATTTGTCAGTGCTAATCCAACAGGGCCATTAAATATTGTCAGTGCACGCGCTGCAACAGTAGGAGATGTCCTGACAAAGTTATATAAGTTAAATGGTCATCAGGTTATAAAAGAATATTATATCAATGATGCCGGCAGGCAGGTTGATTTACTGGCTGAATCAGTTCTTATCAGGATAAAGCAGTACCTGCGAGAAAATGATAAGTTAAAAGATGAGCATTATCATGGTGAATATGTAAAAAAATTGGCACAAGAGATTGTTGATAGTAAATATTATGACAAAATTAAAGATTCCCAGGATATCCATAAAAAGTTAAAAAAATATGCTCTTGATAAGCTAATTAATTCACAGAAAGAAGTGTTGAAAAAATTTAATGTAGAGTTTGACAGTTGGTTTCAGGAAGATACTTTAAGACAATCAAATGCTTTAAAAAAATGTCAAAAACTGCTTGATAAAAAAAAATTAATTTATAAAAAAGACGACAAATTTTTTTTTAAATCCTCCCGGTTTGGAGATGAAAAAGACAGGGTTATTATCAGGGATGAGGGAACACCTACTTATTTTTTTGTAGATATTGCTTATCATTTAGATAAAATTAACAGGGGTTTCACTAGAATAATTGACCTGTGGGGGCCTGACCATGATGGATACATGCCGCGAATGAAAGGTGCTATGATGTCATTTGATTATGGTGAAGATAAGTTTAAAGTTATTATTATCCAGCAGGTTAATCTCCTTGAAAAGTCTAAAAAAATTCAAATGTCAAAAAGGCTGGGAACATTTGTTTTAATGGATGATTTAATAAATGACATTGGTGTAGATGCTTCCAGATTTTTTTTTCTGCACAGGTCTATAACTTCTCATCTTGATTTTGATATGGACCTGGCTAAAAAACAAAGTGAAGATAACCCTGTTTTCTATGTGCAGTATGCTTATGCCAGGATTTGTAATATTTTTAAACAGGCTGAAAATAAAAATATAAATGTTAAATATAAATTATATAAAAATGACTGGGATTTAAAAGAACAGGAGATAAGACTGTTAAAAAAGTTACTTGATTATCCTGTTATGATTCAGGAAGCAGGAGAAAATAATCAGCCTAATCTTTTGCCAAATTATTTGCTGGAACTGGCTGGTATTTTTCATAGGTTTTATACTGAATGCCGTGTTTTAAATGAAGAAGAAATATGCATAACACAGAACCGTTTGTTTTTATCTGAATGTACAAGACAGATACTAAAAGATGGGCTGGATATAATGGGAGTCACAGCTCCTCTGCGAATGTGATTATTTGTTTTATAATATGCCTAAAAATAATAATATTAAAATTTTTACTGTTTTTGAAATTACTGCTAAAATAAAAAACCTCATGAGGAATAATTTCCCATCTATATATATAAAAGGCGAAATATCAAATTTAAAACCATATCCATCAGGTCATATTTATTTTAGTTTAAAAGATGAAAAAGCAGTTATAAATTGTGTTATCTGGCATGGTGATTCAAAAAAGATTAAATTTAAACTGGAAAATGGATTAAAAATAATTGCTTTTGGTGGTTTAAATGTTTATGAACCAAGGGGTGTATATAATTTTATTATAAAAGAAATTACACCAGAAGGGAAAGGAGAGCTTCAGCTTGCTTTTGAACAGTTAAAAGAAAAATTACAGAAAGAAGGACTGTTTTTATCAGAGCATAAAAAAAAACTTCCTGAATTTCCACAAAAAATAGGGATTGTAACTGGCCTGCAGACAGCAGCTTTAAGAGATATACTTAATATTATTAATCGCCGGTTTCCGGGAATACATATTTTAATTTATCCTGCAGTTGTTCAAGGGGAGCAATCTGCAAGAACTATTGTGAAAGGGATTAAAGTTTTCAATAAATTTTTTCCGGTGGATGTACTTATGATTTCTCGTGGTGGGGGAAGTATTGAGGATTTGTGGTCTTTTAATGAGGAGAATGTGGCACGTGCTATTTTTGAATCTGAAATACCTGTTATTACTGGTATTGGTCATGAGATTGATTATACAATTGCAGATTTTGTTTCAGATAAACGTGCACCAACACCATCCTCAGCAGCAGAGTTGGCAGTTAAGAATAAAGATGATATTTACATGTCGATAAAACATATGCAGGATAAATTATATTATTTTATAGAAGAGAAGATGAATTCTTGTAAAATGAGTTTTGATTTACCTTATGGAGAATATAAAAATAAGTCAGGCAACATATTAAAAGTAAAAGTAAGTAAATTTGAATTATTATTTCAGGAATTTATACAGACTTTTTCCGGCAGAGTATCCAAAGAAAACCACAGGTTTATAAATTTATATCAATCATTCAGGCAGAATATCCAGAATCGTATTGTTAAAGAAAAAAACAGGCTTGAACAACTTTCCAATAAATGTGCTCTTTTAAACCCATTTTTAATTTTAGAAAGAGGATACAGTATTACATATAAAATGCCGGAAAATATTATTTTAAAAGATACAGAAGAAATTCATAAACAAGATACATTAAGAGTTAAATTATTCAAAGGAGAAATTGACTGCAGAGTTGTTAATAAAAAAAGAGGTGAATAATGAATAAACAAAAAGAATTAAAATTTGAAAATGCCATTAAGAGATTAGAAGCAATAGTAGAGGAGTTGGAGACTGGAGAATTTAACCTGGATAAAGCAATTGAGATATTTGAGGAAGGATTGGGCTTAAGTAAGTTCTGCAAGAAAAAATTAGATGAAGCCCAGCAGAAAATAGAGATTATAAAAAAGCAGAATATTAATGATATTACAAAAGATGATACAGATGTAGATAAGGAAAGTAAGGAAGATTATATAAAGGAAGAGTCTGAAATAGGTTTACTTTTAAAAAAAGGTACGGTCCGTGACATGTGACATGTGACATATGTCACGGACCGTACCTTTTTTTTGTATCTTTAATCTTTTTTTTCTTGAAAAAAATTTTCTAATTCAGACATTTGTTTCATACATTCAATAATAATTTTTATGCCTGCTCTTAACCTGGTGACTTTGTTATACATCATTTCAAGATGTTTTAATATTATCATCCGGCATTCATTAATACTTTCAATTTTTTCAATATTAATGTTTTCAATCATTTTTTTAGCATCATTAATTGCTTCAATTTCTTCATCATAGGTTGCTAAATTTTCTTTCAGGACATAACCATTTTTTTTATAAAATATTTTTTCATATTCTTTACAGTACCGTGATTTATCTTTTTCTATTTCATTAATTAATTCATCCATTCTATGAAGAAGGTTTTCTTTAAATTTTTTAATTTTTTCATCCATTTTAATCACCCTTTTATCATAATATTTTTCGTACATCAGATATTTTTCCAGTAATAGCTGAATAAGCAGCAGTAGCAGGAGAAGATAAATAAATAAAAGAATCAGGGTTGCCCATCCTGCCTTTAAAATTTCTGTTTTGAGTGGATAGACATATCTCATCATTTGCAAGAATTCCCTGGTGTACTCCAACACAAGCAGCACATCCTGGTGGGAGAATAACACATCCTGCTTCTATAAACACGTTAATAAGTCCTTCTTTTATTGCTTGTTTATAGACATCTGGTGATGCTGGAGCAACCAGACATCGGACACCTTTGGCAATAAAATTATTTTTTAATATATTTGCAGCAATTTTAAGGTCTTCAATTCTGCCGTTTGTACATGTCCCGATAAAAACCTGGTTAATTTTGATATCCTCCAAATTTTCAATCTCATCAATAAAAACTGTATTATCAACTGTATGAGGTTTTGATATAACAGGTTTTAGCTCATCAATATTTATTTCAATGGTTTTTTCATAAATAGCATCACTATCAGGTACAAGTGGAATAAATTTATTACGTTTGTGCTGTTTTAAATACTTTTTTGTCATTTTATCAGAAGGAAATAAACCTACTTTAGCTCCAGCTTCTACTGCCATATTTGAAATAGTTAGTCTGTCATAAAGCTCCATTTTATTAAAAAAATCACCATTAAATTCAAGTGCTTTATAGGTTGCTCCATCTGCTGAAATTTTCCCAATTAAATGCAGAATAAAATCTTTTGCATAAACACCTTTTGGGAATTTTTTCCCTTTTACAACAATTTTAAAAGATTCAGGAACCCTAAACCATGTTTTTCCTGTTGCAATGGCAATTCCTACATCTGTAGAACCCATACCTGTTGCAAAAACAGATAAACCTCCGCCTGTACATGTGTGGGAATCAGAGCCTATTAAAATGTCCCCGGGATTAATATAGTTTTCAGCCATTATCTGATGTGAGATGCCTCCTCCTATATCTACAATTTTAGCACCTGTTTTTTCAGCAAACTGCCTTAAGGTTTTATGGTCATTGGATAGCTCTTTTTTAGGGGAAGGAGAAGCATGATCTAAAAAAATAATAACATGGTCGGGATTGTAAGCTTTTACCATATTTAATTTTTCAAGTTGTTTGACTGCTAAAGGCCCTGTGCCGTCCTGCATTAATATCCAGTCCACCTTACTTATTACGATTTCTCCTTTTTTTACTTCTTTGCCTGTATGATTAGACAATATTTTTTCAGCTAATGTTAAACCCAATGCTTCTCTCCTTTAATTAAAAATTGAAGATTTTTAAAATTATATTCTTTTAAAAATAGTTGTCAACATAATTGTAGCAATATAATGGCAATATGTTGCAATATAGTAACAATACTTTTGCAATTATATTACTACTGTATTTTAATTGTTTTGTTGCATATACTTATTTGTTTATCATATTTAAAATCCTTAGCATGAAACCCTTCTTCTTTTAGTTCTTTTTTATTATTTTTTCTAAAATCAGCTATTGTTTTGAAATATACTACTGATTTTTTAATAAAAATTTAAAAGAACAGTACACTTTTGAATTTTATTTGACACAAGCCATGATTTTGTTGACATTACATAAAAATATAGTTAATTACAATAATTATAGAAAGCAGATACCTTGTTTCTTTTTTTAATTATTGGAGGTTTAAAAATAAATTTTTAAGAGATATATATGAAAAAATATTTATTAATTAGTTTTATATTATTTCCAATTATCATATATGGTGAAACTGGATCTTCTACTTCCCTGTGGGGATTATTTAAATTAGGCGGTATCTGGAGCTGGTTCCTTCTTTTACTTTCAATTATGTCACTGGGGTTTATTCTTGAAAAAATATATTTTTTTCATAAAGCAAGGCTTGATTCAAAAAAGTTTTTTATACATTTTAATCCATTACTTGAGAAAAAGGATTTTCAAAAAATTAATAATTTTTTTAACAAAGATAGCTGTCTTATTTCTAATGTATTAAATAAAGGATTTCATAAAAAAATAACCATGAGTGAATTTGAGGGTAGAGTAGAGCGTGCCAGTTCAATTGAAGTTAATGAGTTGGGTCGTGGACTAAATATTCTTGCAACCATTGGTTCTGTTGCTCCTCTTATAGGATTTTTAGGAACAGTTGCAGGTATGATTAAAGCATTTGGTAATATTGCTGCTGCTAATGATGTTTCACCCCAGCTTGTAGCAGGTGGTATTTATACAGCCTTAACTACAACTGCTTATGGTTTAATAATTGCCATTCCTTCTATTGCAATGTATAATTATTTTGTTCATAAGATTGATAATTTTATTGCAGATATAGAAAAAGTTGTTAATCAGATTCTAAATAAGAATTTAATAAAATGAAATTAAGAAATAAATTTAAATTGAATATTGACCTGCCTACATCTTCACAGTCTGACATTGCTTTTTTATTAATAATATTTTTTATAATTACAGCTGTTTTTTTTGAAAGAACCGGAATTATTTTTAAACTCCCATCCCATTCTGGTAAAACCATGAAATTAACCCCAGAGGAATTTATAAAAGTAGAATTATATAATGATTTTTTAAAGATAAATAATAATCAGATCAATTATTCGGAATTTTATAATTTATTTGAAAACATAAAGAAATCTACAAAAAGAAATGTAGCTATTATTTATTTTAGTGATGACTTAAAATATGATAAATTTATAAATGTTTTTCAGAATATTAAAAAATGCTGGGATATGAAAGTTTCAATTAAACCAATGGAAAAAAATGAAATCCTGTAAAAAATTTAAAGCAAGTATTGTTATACCTTTTATAACCATGGCTGATATTGCCTTTTTACTACTAATATTTCTTATTGTAAGTAGTTCTGTGCAAAAAAATTCTGATATAAAATTAGTGTTGCCGGAATCCACACAGTTTGATAAAGTTTCCAAAACTAAAAATACTGAAATTTTTGTAACAGACCTTAATGAAATAATTTTTAATAATATAAAATATTCTTTAAAGGAATTACCAAATGTTTTATCTTATAACAAGCAATCTGTTATTAATGCAGATAAAGGAGCTGATTTCAAAACTATTTATCAAATTATTGAATTATTAAAAAAAAGCAATTATGAAAAAATATCTTTTGCTATTAAAAAAAAACTGTAAAAAAATATGTAGGCTTTAGTACCCGAATGGGTAGGAGGGTTTAAACCCTCCCCTACCAACTGTTTCTACTTTTAAGTGTGAATAAATTTTTTTTAGTTTATTATTACATTAAAATGAAGGGAGAAAAATTATGGAAGAAAGAAGAAAATCAAAAAGAGTTCCTGTTGATGCTATTGTTATGTACCAGACAGACAGTTATCCTATTACAGAGAATCTTGAGGCTAACAAAGTTGATACGCCAATAAGTGTTAATATAAGCATAGGAGGATTACAGTTGGAAACAAACCAGCACTTAAAAGTAGGCACTTTCCTTCAGATAGTCCTTTCAATTCTTGATACAAAAGTGCCTATGCAGTTAACCGGAAAAGTAATATGGGTTCATGATAACATTCAGAAAAAATTTTATAAAATAGGAGTTGAATTTATTGACTTTAATGATGATGCCAAGAAAAAGATAATTGAAGATTATATAATGGCATCTTGAAAAACCTATGTTATTGAATCAGTTAAAAAAAATCGATATAAGATATGTAAAAGATATTGGAGAAAAAAGAGCACAATTATTTTATAAATTAAATATACATTCATTATATGATTTATTAACCTTTTATCCATTTCGTTATGAAGATAGAACTAAATTAATTAAGATAAAGAATATAGTGCCAGGGCAGTGGCAGACAATAATGGGGAAAGTTATTGGTTATGATTACTTCAAAGCTTTTGGCAGGAGACGGGTATTAAAAATTTTTATTGCAGATGAAACAGGGCATTTTTCCCTGGTTTGCTATAATAGAAATTTTTTAAAAAATATTCTGCAAAAGGAAATGTCTGTATTTATCTCATCCAGTAAATTTGTGTACCGTTATAATGAACTTCAAACATCTGATTTTGATTATGAAATTATTGATAAGATTGATGAGAAAGATAAGGAGTTTTCTAATATTCATACAAAAAGAATTGTTCCGATTTATCATTCTACAGAAAATTTATCAGATAAATTTCTTAGAATGCTGATTTACAGGGAATTAAAAAATAACATTGATAAGATAGATGACCCACTGCCTCCTGAGATAAAAACGAAATACAGGTTAAAGGATTATAATCTCTGTTTATATAAAATGCATTTTCCATCCAAGATGGCTGAGATAGAAATTGTCAGGAGAAGATTAGTTTTTGACTGTTTTTTTTTCCTTGAACTGGTACTTGCTCTATATAAAAAAAGGATTACTTTAAAAGAAAAAGAACATAAATATTTAAAAAAAAATATAATAAAAGATTTTATTAAAAATTTAAAATTTCAATTAACTTCTGATCAAAAAAATTCATTAAATGAAATTGTAAAAGATATGGAAAGCAATAAAAGTATGAATCGCCTGTTAATGGGAGATGTGGGGTCAGGAAAGACTATTGTGGCGCTTATTTCTTCTTTAAAAGCTATTGAAAATAAATTTCAGGCAGCTTTTATGGCACCAACAGAGATATTAGCTGTTCAGCATTATAACACAATTCAAAGGTTTTTACATGGATATGATATTAATATAGTACTGCTTGTAGGTAAGCAAAAGATAAAAGAAAGAAAAGCAGTGTTAAAAGAGATTCAAACAGGCAAAGCAAATTTAATTATTGGAACACATGCATTAATTGAGGAGAATGTGGGGTTTCACAATTTAAGTTATATTATTATTGATGAACAGCATCGTTTTGGAGTTCTTCAAAGAGCTAAAATGCATTTAAAAGCTAAAACCCCTGATGTCCTGGTAATGACAGCAACTCCCATACCAAGAACTCTTTCATTAACAGTATATGGTGATCTTGATATATCATTTATAAAAGAAATGCCTCCGGGACGAAAACCAGTTAAAACATTTCATTTTACAGAAAAAAAAGTAGACAAAGTATATAAGTTTTTAAAAGAGGAAATGCGTAAAAAACGCCAGGTTTATGTTGTTTATCCTCTGGTTAAAGAATCTGAAAAAATGGATTTAAAAGATGCCGAGACCATGTATTTAAATTTTCGTAATCATATATTTAAAAATTATAAAGTAGGTTTAATCCATGGTCAAATGAAGAAACAAGATAAAAACAAGGTAATGAATGATTTTAGAAAAGGAGAGATTGATTTATTAGTATCTACTACTGTCATTGAAGTAGGTGTGGATGTGGCTAATGCTTCTGTTATGGTTGTTGAACATGCAGAGCGGTTTGGTATTGCTCAACTTCATCAGTTAAGGGGCAGGATTGGAAGGGGGGATGTAGCTTCCACATGTATTTTAATTACTGGATACAAATTATCTGAAGAAGGCAGGAAACGGATGAAAGCCATGGTTATGCATAATGATGGTTTCAAGCTTGCAGAGATTGATTTGAAATTAAGAGGACCAGGTGAATTAATGGGAACACGGCAGACTGGTCTGCCTGATCTAAAGCCAGCCAATCTTATTGAAGATAGGAGCATACTAGAGAAATCCCGGGAAGAAGCTTTTCGGATAATTGATGATAATCCTGATTTGAATAAATATCCTGTTTTAAAGGATTATTTAAAAAAGGATAATTATATGGACTTAAATCTGATTAAAGTTTCATAACAAAATGGGAAAAGAAAAAGAAAAAATTAGGGTCAGCCCTTGAAACTTGAAATGTGTAAAGTGGTAAATGATTTCACATTTCAAGGGCTGACCCCAATTTTTGTTCTATAATGTTGAGATTACTGATTATCAT
>CBDVEP010000092.1:0-12801 GCA_965373035.1 uncultured bacterium | reverse complement strand
TAAAATTCTAAAGAATTAATTCCTTCATCATTAGCAATAAATTGCACCATAATTTATATATTATTTTTTTTAGAAAATCTGAATTATTACATTTTTTAATAGAAAATAAATTCTTATAAAGAAAATTATTTCCATTACAATATTAAGTATAATACAAATTTTATAAAAGTCAAGTGAATTTTTTATTATGGTTTTTTTATTATTTTGATGTAATTGGTTACTTATCAGTGCTTTTTTAAAAAATGTAGGAATAAGTTTAAAACCTGTTTCTATAAAAATTTTAATTATGACACAGTCTGTCTGCAGGAATGACTGACGCATTACTTCTTTTTTGAAAAAAATGTGGAAAAATGATTTATATAATATAAATTTAACATTACTAAATCATTAATAAGGAGGTTTTTCATGGGTGAATTTTTAGATCAAATTCCAGAGAATATTCAAGGTCATATTAAAGAAATAACTAAGTCTTCTGGTTTGCCGGATGAAGAGGAATCAGTTGAGAAAATGGCAGGAGTATGGCTGGAAAAGAAAAAAATTTTTGAAGAGCAAATGCAAAATATGAATATGCATGAAGTAGATTCTTTTAGCAAAGAAGAAGAAAAAGGATGTTTGGCTCTTACTTATTCAGGTTCTTTAATTAATATTGGTCCATTAACAGATGGAGCCAGAAAAGCTGAATATACAAGTGTGGGTATCCGCTCAGATGTTGTGCCTGCTGCTGAAAAAGAAGGGTCATCATTAGTAAATGATATTAGCATTGATAATATTATTGAATTTGAGGCAGGACCTGTACAAAGCACTTCACCTATTTTTAAAATAGCTGTTTGTGAAGAAGGTCTGAATGCAGATGAACAAAGTGAAAAAATTGCCCAGGCTACTCAAATATTACAAGAAGAATTTGTAAATGTAAATAAAACAGTTATTGAAGAAATTGAAGAATAAGTGATTTTATTGTAAATATTTATTTAACTTGTATTTATAAAACTGATTTATTGTTGGTTAAGTGTAGTGTATACTTAGTTCCCAATTTAAAAGTGTCCACAGTTATAAACATTACATTCAAACCATGTAAGGTTTTATTAAAGCAATTTATGAATGAAGAATTTAATATAGATACTCTAAAGCAAAAATTAATTGAGATTTTTAACCGAACTTCTATTCCAGATAGAGATATTTATTTAGAACTTGTTGAACAGGCAAATCAAGTATTAATCACTGAAGACAAAGCTATAAGACCTTATGATTCATCCAATCTACCAGGTGGAATCATTTTTTTAAAGCAATATATTCCTACAATCATTGTTCCTGACCTTCATGCAAGGATGGATTTTTTTCTTAATATTTTATTTTATCAGGTTGAAGGTATGAATTCCATTTTAGAAGGACTTGTTGAGGATAAAATTCAAATCATTTGTGTTGGTGATGGTTTTCATGCTGAAAGAAGAGCAATCTCAAGATGGAGAGCAGCCTTTAATGAGTACAAAAATGAATATAAAAAACGTCAAAACATGGATGAGGAAATGAAAGAAAGTTTAGGACTTATGGAAATGGTAATGAAAATTAAATCTCTTTTTCCTGCTAATTTTCATTTTCTTAAAGGCAATCATGAAAATATTACTAATGAAAACGGCAATGGCAATTATCCTTTTTCAAAATTTGCTCATGAAGGAGCTATGGTTGCTTATTATATTACTAAATTTTATGATGAGGAATTTTTAAATACTTATGCTTCTTTTGAAAAGAATTTACCGATTTTTGCAGTTGGCAGGAATTTTCTCATTTCCCATGCTGAACCTGCTGGTTTTTATAATCAGGAAGAACTAATTGAATATAGAAATAATCCTGATGTTATAGAAGGTCTGACATGGACTGATAATGATGATGCAGAATCTGGAAGTGTACAAGATATGTTAAAGTGCTATCTTAATGAAGCTGAATTAGAAAACAATTATTATTTTGGTGGGCATAGACTTGTAGATAATTTATATAATAAAAGAGCAAAAGGTAAGTATATCCAAATTCATAACCCTGATAAATTTATAATTGCTTATATTAAAACAGATAAAGATATTAATTTAGATGAAGATATTATTGAATTAGAAAACAATGTTGAGAATATAGTAAATAATGATTTTGAAATCGTAACAGATAATTAAATTGAGGTAAAGTATGACAAAGGTTGGGAAATATACAATAATTTCAAAAATAGGCGAAGGAGGGATGGGTGCTATTTTTATGGCTAAACATCCTACCTTAAATAAAAAGGTTATTTTAAAACAATTAAAATTAAGGGGTAACCTTGCTTTTGCTCAGCGGTTTAAAAGAGAAGCAAGTATTGTGTTTGATTTCAGAAATGATCATATTGTTCAGGTCTATGACCATTTTAAAGAAGGCAGTTCATATTATATTGTTATGGAGTATGTTGATGGGATTGCCTTAGATGCTTTAATTAAAAAGAAAAGATATTTAACCAATGAAGCAGCCATGCTTATTTGTAGAGAAATTTGTAAAGGTTTAAAATATGCACATGATAATAATGTTATTCATCGTGATATAAAACCGGGAAATGTTTTAATTTCTAAGGATGGAGAAGTAAAATTAACTGATTTTGGCATAGCTACCTCTGAAGATATTGAAGATGGTTTAACCAGGGAAGGCATGACATTAGGAACACCTGCTTATATGTCCCCGGAACAAATTGATAATTCAAAGACAGTTGATAAACGGGCAGATATTTATTCAATAGGGGTAGTACTTTATGAAATGGTTACTGGTCAGGTACCTTTTTCAGGTTCATTTACACCTGAAGCCATAACCAGTATTTATAAAGGGCAATTTACACTTCCAAGAGAAATAAACCCCAGGATACTTCCTGTTATTCAAAATATCATAAAAAAATTAATACAGCCCAAAGTTAAAAAACGCTATAAAGATATTGAAATTGTGATTATCAGACTTTCCAGGTACTTAAAAAAATACAAAGATAAGAATACAGTTAATAATGCAATTAAGAATTACATCCAGGATGACAGATTAGAAGTTGAAGAAAAAGTATCTAAGAAAGCTGCAAAAACACGCGGTGAAAAAACAATTTCTAAGTTAACAGCAAATTTTTCCAGTATAGTCTTTGGTATTATTGTTTTTGTTTTACTTTTAGGAGTTAGTTTATTTTACTGTTATCAAAAGGGACTTTATTATGAATATTTTAAGGAAGAAGAATATGGAGCCCTGCGAATAGCTGTTAGATTTCCTAAAAAATATAAAGAACCGGATAATATTAATATTAAAGCAAGTTTATTAAAAAGGCAGGGGAAAAGGAAACGGTTTGGAATAGTTAAAGATTTTAAATTTAATTTTAAAAAAAATAATGAAAAAGAGACAAAAAAATATTATTATCTGGATTCCCAAAAATTATATTTAAATCCTGATCATTATAGAGTTCAAATTTCTGCTGGGAATAAACAACATTATGAGGATTTTTTTTTAAATCCCAGAATTGTCCAAAAAAAATACAAAGATTCTTATAAGGAAAAAATAATTTTATTAAATTTAAAATCTTACAGACAGGTATTACCTCTTAAAATAAATTTTCAGGTTAAGAATATAGCTGATAATAGTGATATAACAAAAGATGTTAAAATTGCTCTTTATTCTTCCCGTTATCGGAGATGGTGGAAATGGAAAAAAATAGCATGGAATAAAAATTTAAAAAAATTAATAACAACAGGCAGCAAATACACTTTTGTGTTTTCCCGAAAAGGTTTTTATACCAAGAATATTACACTATTTGTAAAACATAATGAAACAACTTTAAACCTGCCTGTTAATTTAACTCCTATTCCAGGAAGACTTTACTTAAGATCTAATTATGAAGGATTAGATGTATTATTGAATAACTCATATTATTATATTTCAGGAAGATTTGACAGGAAATATAAAAAATTTACACCAACTACCAGAAAAAGGCAGAGAGTTTATCTTGCCCCGGGTGAATATGTACTTACTGTGAAAAAAAACGATACTATCTATAAGAACGAAAAAATTAAAATAAAATCAAATAAACCAGCTAATGTTTATATTTATTATAATGATAAAAATCAAAAATTAATTTTAAAAATAGGAGCAAAATAATGTCAACATTAATAAGAAGATTTTTTTTATGTGCCATAGGATTAATTGCTTGTTTGGCAGCATGGCCGGTAGTTGAAGTCACTTTATTATATCAAAGTCAGTTTCCTTCTTATCTTGTTTTTAATATTTTTATTGGTGCTGTTTGTGGATTAATAATAGGGGGATTTTTTGGTACAACTGAAGGTATTATTTCATCAGTAAAAGTAAAAATAATTAAAGGCATGGTTACAGGATTTTTTATTGGTATTTTTGGCGGTGCAATTGGTTTTTTAATTGGACAGGCTTCTTTATTTGTTATTGGTGAATTTTTTCTTCATTCCAGTTATAAGCTTCAATCCTTTGGGCTTCCTCTTTCAAGAGCAATTGGCTGGGCATTTTTAGGTATATTTATTGGAATGGTTGAAGGGGTCAGAGCTTTATCAATGAAAAAGATAAAAATAGGAATTTTAGGCGGTCTTATTGGAGGATTTATAGGAGGGTTAATATTAGAACATATGAGATCTGTAGTCCCCAGTATGATGTTAGCCCGGCTTATTGGTTTATTGGTTTTTGGATTTTTTCTTGGTCTTTTCTATGGATTTATAGAAGGCCGTTTATCTTATGGTGCTTTAAGGCTTTTAAATGGACAATTTAAAGGAAAAGAATTTTTAATTAATCAAAGAAGAATGAGAATAGGGAAATCAAATAAAAATGATATTAAAATCGACCCTGCTTACTATAGTACTGCTGATTCTCATGCTGAAATGAAAATAAAAAAAGGCGAAGTAATTCTTCATGGTTTAAATCCAGCTAACCCGGTATATGTTAATGATGATAAAATTCAGGAACATCAATTAAAATTAAATGATGTTATAAAAATCGGGTCTGCTAAATTTTTATTTAAATTTTAAAAAAGAGAGGAAAATTATGTTAAAGAAAATTATTTTATTATCTATATTTGTATTACTATTTTTACCTTTATTAATAGCTGATACTGTCCGTATTTCTCAGATTGATTCTTCTTCACTTCTTCTGGATCAAAAAATCAGGTTATATATTATCTCTACAGGTAAAAATGGAAATCCTCTGCTGAATTTACAACCTGGTATGTTTAATGTGTCTGAATCTTCAACACCTTATAAAAAAGATTTTAAACCAGTTGAAATATTAGAATTTAAAAAAGGTATTAATTATGAAAAAGGTATTAATTTTCTGCTTTTAGTGGATAATTCAGGCAGTATGTATAGGACTTTAAAAGGGAAAAGAACAAGAAATAAAAATCAGATGAGAATAAGTCAGGCTAAAAAAGCTATTATTTCTTTTCTTCGCAGTATTAAAAATCCAAAAGATAAAGTTGGATTAGTATTTTTTAATACTGATTATGCACTTTACACAAGACCAATTAATGATAAAGTAAAGATTGAAAAATATCTTGACCAAATTGAAAGACCGGCAAAAGGCAAAGCTTATACTGAAATGTATGCCAGTTTAACTTTAGCTGCTGATGAATTTAGTACTGTTAAAGGAAGGAAAGCTATTCTGATTTTAACTGATGGTATGAATGCACCTTCTTATTATTATACAGGCAAACCGCATGAAGAATTTGGCAGGAAAATATTTAAATATAAGGAACCAATTCGAAGATGTCAGGAGGAAGGTGTTTCTGTTTTTGCTATAAATTATGGAAGAGATAAGAAAGATAAAAATATTTTTAAGATTTCATCGCAGACAGGTGGAGCTGTTTTTCATGCTTATAATCCAAGCGGATTGAAAAATATTTATAATAAAATTGTAGAGCAAATCTTAAGTGAATATCTTATTACTTATAAGGCTACTATGGAGCCTGCTGATAAAAAATATGTTAAAGTAAAATTTTTAAAAGATGAAAAAATGTATGTAACAAAACGTTTTTATTTTTCCAGTACAATTTTAGGATTACCCCTTGAGAAATTTATTCTTTGGTTATTATTGCCGCTTTTATTAGCTCCTTTTTTATTATGGCTGTTATCAAAATTAAAATTTGAGAATAAACAAACAGCTCCTACATTAGAGGTTTTAAATAAGGGAGCAAAAACCCGGGTATCAACCAAGACACTTCTTTTAGGAAGCAATAAGACAGTGATAGGCGGCAGTGCCAATGCCAACATGACAATTGCAGGCGGGCCTGTTAAAGTTCAGGAAAATCATGCTACTATTTTGTTTGATGATAATAAAAAGAAATATACAGTTGTTTCAGAAGGCGAACTTATGGTTAATAATAAACCTGTTAAAACTAAAGTATTAGAATCAGGCGATGTTTTAGGAGTTGGCGGCACAACTATTGTGTTTGACGAAGGAGCAATGAAGAAAAAGAAATAAAAAATATTTTTAAGAGGTGTAATATTATGGAAAAATATAATGATTTACCTGACAAAATACAAGAGCATTTAAAAGCATTAATAGCATCATCTGATTTACCGGATACAGATGAAACTTTGGAAAAGTTATTTACTGTTTGGATTGGAAAGCGTAAAATTTTTGAGGAACAAATAAAATTATTAAAAATGAAAGAAGTAAATTCATTTGACAAAGATGATGCAAAAGGGGCATTGATTTTAACTTATTCAGGTTCAATATTAAGCATTAGTCCTGTAAAAGCAGACAAACGCTCCATAGAATATGCTTCTATTAAATTAAGAAGTGATGTCCCGGATATTATTAAAGCTGATGAAGTAACTTTAGCAAAAATGATTAATGTTGATGAAATTGCAGAACTGGCAGGCTGTTCATTAAAACAAACTTCTTCCATATATACAATAGCAGTATGTGAAGATGATGTTGACCTGGAAGAACAGGAAAATAGAATTCGGGAAGCAACCATTTTTTTAACTAACGGCTTTGTAAAAATAAACAAAATTTTGACAGTACAGGAAGGTGAAAGCCCGGAACATTTTACCTCTCGCTCAATAATATCTTATATAGCAAAAAAGAATGACCTTAGTGCAGCTAAAGTTAAACAGTTAATAGATGATTATTTATTTATTATTGAAACAGGAATGCTTTTAGGTGAAAAAGTTTCCTTAGGGAAACTGGGAAGAACATATTTAAAGAAAAGGGCAGCTCAAAAAGCACGAGTTGGCGTTAATCCTGCTACCGGAGAAAAAATAACAATCAATGCCAAACCGGAAATGCTGGTACCACGTGTTTCGTTCAGTTCATATTTGAAAGAAAAAGCAAAAACAGTAAGCCTTGGATTTGAATACAGCGAGGACCATGAGGAACATGAGGACGAAGAATCCTCTTATGAATGAATAAAATAGTGAAAATAGGTACCTTTAAGGTACTTTTAACTTTCTAATAATATTAATACAGATAATGAAATAACATTAAGTGAAAATGGTATAAAATTATAAGAGAAAATAAACTTACAGGTACCGATTGCTATTGTACTATCTGTTGGTATTGGCATTTATTTAATTTTATCATCCTTAAAAGCCTCATCCTTAAAGGTTATTAGTGGAATACGTTTTATTATAATTTTTTCTTTTAATGATTTTTTTTTACATTTATTACACAATGCATATAATTTAACATAAATGTTTTTATTGATATCAGTAATCATTATCCAAATGGACTGTGAACCACTTTTAATTGATTTTTTACAACAATCGCAATAGCAACAATGTTTTCCAGTTTTATTTGTCCTATTAGTTTTCTGTATGAAATCTTTATTCATATTTCTAAATCTTATTTTAATTCGATCTAATATAATTTTATAGTTCCTCTTTACCAAGCAGTCAGGACATACGTTCATAATTATTTTTTCTTTTAATGGTCTGATCGTATCAAATTGGATATTATAATAAGTTTTCATTATAATATAGATTTTTTTGCTCTTTTTCTTACAAATTGAACATAATTTGGATAGATTTAATTTTTTCATAACTTTGCTCCTTTTTATAAACTAATAAATTATACCATTAGACACCTTAAACGTAAATACCTGTTATTAAAAAAAAATTATAATTAGATAATAGTTCATAATATTGTTATTTACATAAATGAATTTTTATAAAAATTTTTAAAAAACAGCTTGACTTGTGGCCACAAATTTTTATATTAATATGAAATCGTATAATAATTATGAAAAATAATAAAGATGATTTTCTTAAGATAAGGATACATAAAAACTTAAAAAGAGATTTTTATAATTTTTTACATAATGAAAAAAAGAATATGAGTAGTACGCTTACAATATTAATTAAGCTTTACATTGAATCTGACGAAATACGGAACAAAGTTACTCATATTGAAATAGAAAATGAGAGAAAGAAAAATTTATAGAACCATTATATTTATTAATATGGAGGATCGAACTGATGAAAAAACAAAGTAATGTTATTAATGAAATAATTTCTGAGCTTCCAGCTTGGACAAAAGATGCTGGAGGAACTAAAAAATGGGCTATTTGGATTAAAAAAAAGGCAGAAATTTGTGCTGTCAGGGCAAGAAAATGTAGTAATAAAAAAAAATCAATTCCTATCAAAAAGTGGAGAGAAGAAATTTTAAAAACTATTAAAAAAATGAAAAGTAACAATGCAGCTTACTCGGGATTTCCATTAGACCTTTCAAAGAAATCCAATAATCCTATGTATCCTTCTTTGGAGCATATAAATGGACCATTAAAAGCTAATGTAGTTATTGAAACACGATTAGTAAATGATATGAAGACTATTTTAAATGAAAAAGAGTTTTATGAACTGATAGCCCATATAACTAAAGTTAAAAAGCTGAATCCTAAAAAATTACCAGATAAGTGGAGATGTATAAGAGATTATGCATAAATTTTTTAATGAAATTTACAATGAATTGTGAAAAGGTACTTAAGTTGCTTCCTGTTACCTTTTCTTTTTTCTAAATTTAAAAATTAAAAAAGTATAAAATACTATCTTAGGTATTATTAATAAAAGTACCTAATAAAAGACAGGTACTTATTTTTCTAGTAATAATGTTTGGCTCACAGATAAATAAAAAAGGTTTTTAACTTGACATAATTTTGTGTTGTAGTATATTATGTTTATGAAAAGGAGATATCTTTGATGTTTACTAAAAATAATAATATCCTTAATAATATTACGGTTTTAAATAATCAAAAAAAATCAAATTCCAAAAATATTATTTATGAATTAGATGTTAATGATAATGATGATTTCATATTAATTTCTAAAGATATACGCCATGCTTATTTAGATTATTTCGTTGAAGGGTTCACTAATTTATTTAATAAAAAAAGATATTCTTAATAATATATGGTTAAAAAAAATTGAAAAAAGATAAAAATAATATTGATTCTTCAAAAATAAAATCCGGAAATATTCCTTTAAAAGTTGTTCCGCCTAAAATAGTAGATGAAAAAGGACAACAAATAACTACCAAACGATTTGGCATATCTATATCAGGAAATTTACCTCCGGAATATATAGTTGCTACTTTGCCCCATTTAAAAAATGGTGCCAGAGATAAATTTATTAGAGTAATTGATAAAGAAAATGAACGATTTTTTCAATATCAATCAGAAAAAAGAAATCAGAATTTTTGGTTAAAATTAGTCTTTGGTATTTTTATAATTGGGTTAATTATATTTTTTATATTAATTGGAAAAGATGATTTATTAAAATATCTTTTAAATATAGGACTTGCTTTAATTGCCGGCTCTGGTGGAACAATTCTCGTTTTTGGTAAAAAATTATTTAGATAATTTTAAAAATAAATTTTTAATGTCTTGAAAAAAATTATAATTTATTTATTAATGGTTTTGTAGTAAAAAAGTTTTGGTTTTTGACATTAAAAATTTTATTTGACTTTAATTTTTGATATCATATTACTTTATTATGTACTTACCAATCCGTATAGTAAAAACAAGTTATGTCATATGCTAAGAACCGAAACTTTTTTTTTATACTACAAGCAAAAGGTAAAATTAAGGTTTTTAACTGGCAGAAGTAGTAAATAACTATGGCTATACAAATATTATCAAATCTCAATTATCCAATTGGCAACATAATTAACCAAGAATTGCAGAATGCGAATTCGACAAAAATAGCTGTTGCTTTTTTGAAATATTCTGGTTTAAAAGTTATAGAACAATCATTAAGTTCTTGTCTGAAAAACAATGGAAATATTGAAATTATCGCAGGACTTGATTTTAAAACAACCGACCCGCAGTCAATGCACTATTTAATCAATTTGCAAAAGCAATCAAGAAATTTAAAATTTTATTGTTATGGAGATAAGGATAAAAATAAAACTAATGTTATTTTTCATCCCAAAATTTACCTTTTTGAAAGAGGAAGAGAAACCACGGGTATTATAGGCAGTACAAATCTCACGCGAGGAGGATTGCTAACAAATTTTGAAGCAAATGTTGTTATTAAAGAAATAAAACCTATTTATTTTTCACAACTTGAAGCGATTTATAATTCCGTAAAATTCACCGACTCAATTTTTTCACCAGATGAAGAATATTTATCGGGATATTCTGATGTTTATAAAGCGTTTTTACAAAATGAAGAAAAAGCAGTAAAAGATAAAGGCATTCAAAAAGTTGTTAATCAAATTAGAAAACGAGAAGAATTTTTACCAGGTACTGTTCCGTCGCTAAAATCTTTAATTATCGATGTGATAAAAAACAAACAACAAACTGGCGAGGAGTTTGTCCAATTGCAAAAAATTTATGAAGAATTGGAAAAAATAGTGGCTGAAAAAAATTTCAACTATAAAATGGATACTTTTAGAAATTCTATTCGTGGTGAACTTAATACCCATGAAGATAATAGTAATCATCCTATTAATATACATTTATTTGTTCGTTCAAAGGACAAAAAAGGATACTATTCTTTAACTGATAATGGAAAAAAATATCAAGGTCGTTAATCTAAAAACATGAAAAAGAATATTGCTAAAAAATATTACTATGCATTATTTGATAATCAAACGAATTGTATAGTTTCAACAGGATTTAATGAAACATCCAGAGATGAAGTTAAGAATCAATTGGTTAATTTTTTGTTGCTTGGTAATTTTTCAGAAGAAGGTGAAATATCTATAAAAAATAATACTTTAGAAGAGTTGCTGAATTATTATGAATTTACATTGTTAAAATCTGAAACTCTATTTGATGATGAATCAGAGAAAAGATTAAATTCTCTGTAAAAAAAAGGTCTCGGTTCTTGACATTTGACATATTATGACATATTAAGATACTTATTAGTGTTGATAAACGGGATAAGTATTTAATCAAATGGAACAGTATTTATTCTTGGGATAAGATTAAAGAGGAAATGATTAACCTGTCTAAAAAAAGATTAACTAAAGATGATATCCTAAAATATCTTTCAAACCCGGTAAGATTGGAATTTCTTGTTGCCTTAGCTGTTAAATCTAAATTTCCCAATGTAAGGGTAATACCTAATTACCCTTATGATGATGAGGGATTACCGACTTCAACCGCTACTGGCGTAGGTGACAAAGGTGATATCGAGTGTTACGAGGATATCAATGGAATTTTAATTGAAGTTACTATGTCCGAAGGAAGAACGCAAACGGTTATGGAAGTATGGCCTATAACTAGGCATTTGGAAGAATTCATCAAAAATAGTAATAATTCAATGTGTTATTTTATTGCCCCCAGTATATTTATAGATTCTGAGAGACAAATTGAATATGTAAAAGAAAAGGAAAAACTTTATATTGTACCAAAAACTATCGAAGAATTTTTAAAGCATATCAATAAAAGGAAAATTTTATATTGCAAAACATAGTATTAATTACAGGAATTCTGATTTTCCTTATTTTCATGATTTTTAAAAAATATAAAAACACACTTATCTCTAGAGTAAAATATAAAATAAAAGTAAAAGTAAAGGGGTAACTGGCATATAGCATAAATGTTTTTTTGACTTTTTTTTATTTTTTTAAAATATTCACCTTTTTTTTGTATATAATAAGTAGGAGAAAAAAATTATGTCCAAAAAAAATTTAAATATCAAGGTGAATCAGGAATTTTATAAGAAGATAAAAGATGTTCTTGAAAAAGCTCGTACAATCTCTTATCAAACTGTTAATTTTGCAATGGTACAGGCTTATTGGAATATAGGCAGAATAATTGTGGAAGAAGAACAAAAAGGGGAAACGAAAGCTAAATATGGACAATATTTAATAAAAGGATTATCAATAAGATTAGTAAACGATTATGGTAAAGGATTTAATGAAAGTAATTTACGATATATCCGATTATTATATTTAATTTTTCCAATTCGTCACGCACTGCGTGACGAATTGAGTTGGACACATTATCGATTGTTATTGAAAATTAAAGAAAAGAATATAAGAGACTTTTATATTAAAGAATGCATTGATAATCAATGGTCTACACGTCAACTGGAAAGGCAGATTAATTCATTTTACTATGAAAGAATATTATCCAGTAAAAATAAAAAAGTTGTTAAAGAGAATTCAAAACATAAGAATATAACATTTCAGGCTCAAGATATTATTAAAGATCCATATGTTTTGGAATTTTTAAATCTTTCATTAATAAAAGGAGCACAAGCAACTACAGCTATTGAAGGTAATACTTTAACAGAAGAAGAAATTTTGTATCCTCTCAAAATTTCATGGTAAAAAATAAAAAATCAGTCAATACTATTT
>CBDVEP010000091.1:0-12831 GCA_965373035.1 uncultured bacterium | reverse complement strand
ATCACCTTTGTATATATACAAAGGTGATAAAGTGAAGACCTGGCACCTTGTACTTGTACTATATTCCAAGGATCTTATCAATTTTATTTTTATCGTATCCTATTATCTTTACACCTTTAAGAAAAATAACAGGCACTCCGGAATGAGCACCTACTCTTTTTTCAAATTCCTGCATATACATTGGATTTTTAGTGATATCTTTTTCATATACATTAACACCTAATTTTTTAAAATAATCCTTTGCTTGATTACAATACCCACATGTTGGTGTTGTATAAATATCTACTGTCATTTATTATTCCTCCTCATTTTTATAAATCTCCCTCATCTTTTGCTAAGGTTAAAAATTACATATTTTGTATATGATTATTTTTTAATTTTTCCAGCTCACTCAAAGTTTTCTCTGCAACTACTTTTTCTTTGTTAAAATGTTTTATCATACGGCTTAAACACTTATTTGCTTCTGTGCTATTATTAAGATACTTTATACATGCATTCATAAATTCCTTTGTTCTTTGTACATTATTTTTGATTTCATCTGGAATTTTTTCACTATCGTGTTTTACAGCATTTTGAGGACATACTTGATGGCATATTCCACACCGAATACATTTTGACATTTCTATTCTTACCTTTTCATTTTCCAATAATATTGCATCAACTGGACATTTTTCCACACAAATACCGCAAACAACACAATCTTTTTCATTAATCCATGGCATATTTTCTCCTCCATAAATATTTGATAAATATTTAATTTATTTTAAAATTATCAATTAAGTTAAATCCGCATATCGCGTCAGGTAAGCCAATTATCTTTCTCCAAAAATAATCAGGCTATTTGTTATTTATAAAAAAATATGATATATCATTCTCTATTTTAGTATTTACTTTCCCTTGCTTATCTAAATCTTCTATATACTTCAACGCTTCATTTTTATGAATATTAAGGCCGGATGAAATATCATGAATTGAACATGGTCGTCTTTTAAGAAGATTAATTATTTCATTTCTACTGGCTTTAAAGTATGAATCGTGATGTATTTTATTAAAGTCAGCAATTATTTCTACATCTCCTTTAAAATATTTTTTAAAACTCATCATTTGATCTTTCGGCACAGGATATGCAAATGATTCTGCAGGAGGACGAGCTACTGTATTTAATTGAATTTTATCAGGTTTTATTTTTTCTGTAAAACTTGCTATTTTTTTAACTTCAGATTCAATAGCAGTTACACCACCAAGTAAGAACACTTCGAGCCATAAATTATTTAAAAACTTACTTCTAAAATCCACCATTCCCTCAACAATTTTTTTAAATGATAAACTTTTATGAGGTCGGTTAACATAACTAAATAAATATTCATCTCCTGCATCTAATGAAGGTACAACCAAATCAGCTTCTTTCAATCCATTTTGAATATTTTTATTCCATAATAATGAACCGTTTGTTAAAACAGCTACAGGTATATCTGTTTTTAACTTTATTTCAGAAATTAAATTTTTCAATTTTAAATATAATGTCGGTTCCCCTGAACCTGATAGAGTGATATAATCAATAAGACAATCTTCTTTTAGTTTTTGTGTAATTTCTTTTAAAACATTTTTTAATGGCACATATTCTTTTCTACTAACAGTTTTAATTGTTGTTCGTCCAAGCTGGCAGTAAATACAGTCATAAGAGCAAGTTTTAAAAGGGACAAGATCAACTCCCAGTGAATGCCCCAGCCTGCGTGAAGGGACCGGGCCAAAAATATACTTATATTTTTTTTCTTTCATATTATTAACAGCCTATAAATAATTTTATATTCCAAAAGAACTATTTTTTACCTTATCCCATATTTTTTTTATACTTTTAGTAATGGAATTATCAGTATATTCAACAACAGACATTCCTTTCATTTGAGCTTTGGTTATACATTTATCATAGGGGATCATACCAAGAAATTCAGAATTATTATCCGCAGTGATTTTGATTATTTCATCTGATTTATGCGGATTGATATCATATTTATTTACAACCACTCCGGATTTAACTTTAAAAAAATTAATTACATTTAAAACACGTTTCAAATCATGTATTCCTGATACAGTAGGTTCTGTGACAACAAGTGCATAATCTGCACCAGTAATAGAAGCAATAACCGGACATCCTGTCCCCGGAGATCCGTCGATAATTGCTTCTTTGATATTCATTTTTTTACCAACCTCATCTTTTTTATTTCTAACTAATGTAACTAATCTGCCTGAATTTTCCTCAGCAATCCCCAATTTTGCATGGCTCATTGGTCCAAATCGTGTGTCAGAAACAAACCACTGCCCGTTTATTGCTGGCTCACATTCTACTGCTTCATAATTGCAGACAAGACAACAGACACCACATCCTTCGCATGCTATTTCATCAATATAAAATATTGTTTTATTATCTTTTTTATGCTGCAAAATTGCATCAAACCTGCAATTATCAAAACAATTACTGCATCCTGTGCACTTTTCCGGATTAATCTTTGCTGTATTTCCACCACTGAATATTCCCTTGTCTTTTATTTCAGGCTTTAAAATAAGATGAAGATCTGCTGCATCAACATCACAATCTGAAATCAATATATTTTTTTGAAGAGCACAAAAACTTGCAACTAATGAAGTTTTCCCTGTTCCGCCTTTACCGCTTATAACAACCAATTCTTTTGACTTAGCAACTCCAGGTTCAGTATTTATTAATCCTTTTTCAAGATTCTGTTTATTATTAATACTTATTACAGGTTTTTTAATTTTTCTTTTAACCTTAATTTTACTTTTCGCTCTTTCAATCATTTTCTGTGCTATTCTATTAAACACTTTTTCATATTCAGGTATTTTATCAACAACAAGATCACCAACAGAATAACATTCTGCTATTTTTCTCTCATCAGGTATTTCTCCTATTATTTCAAGTTTTTCTTTCCTGCAGTAATCTTTTAAATCATTATTTAAATATTCCGCCCTGTTAACAATTACAACAGGTTCTTTATTCAATTCCCTGGACATATCTACTGCAAGTTTTAAATCATTTATTCCAAATGGAGTAGGATCAGTAACTAATACACACAAATCAGAATCTTTTACAGTTTCTACCACAGGACAGGCAGTGCCTGGAGATGAATCAAGAATATTTATACCTTCATTAATATATTTTTTTACTTTTTTAATAAGCCTTGGAGACATACCTCCTTCTGCAGTTTCAAGAAGAGCATAATGAAAATCTATATCACCACTTTTACCATGCAGTAGTTTACCAATTTTCCGTTCCTTTTCAATCACTGCATCATTAGGGCATACTATAATACATGCGCCGCATATATGGCAAAGATTTTTAAAAAAAAGAACTTTTTCTTTCATCACTGCTATTGCATTATAATTGCATGCCTGGGCACATTTTCCGCATTTTATACATTTATTTTCATCAATACCAACAGGAGATAATAAAGTTGCATCTTCTTCTTTATAAATTTCAGGTTTTAAAAAAAGATGTCCATTCGGTTCTTCTACATCACAATCAAGATACCTGATATTTTCTCCTTTTTTCTCCAGCACACGGGCAATATTTGTTGATATAAAAGTTTTACCTGTACCGCCTTTTCCACTTGATATTGCTATTTTTAATGTCATTGGTTTATTAACTTCCTTTATTTAGTAGATATCCTTTATACATACTTTTTATTCAAATTATTTTATAGCTGATGAAGGACAAAATCTTTCACAAGCTCTGCAGTTTCTACAAATGTCCTGTACTTTTATATTATTATCCTTACTCTCTTCTCATAGGTTGTCCACATTTTGGGCATTGTACATCATAACAAGCAACACCCTGCTGATGAGGTATTTTTGTTCCACATGATGGGCAAATACAATTTCCGCTTGGGCCTGCACCCGGGCGATTGCCTCCCATTCTACCTCTACCTCCGCCTTGTCCGGAACCTCTGCCTCCCATTCCACCACCTGTTCCCGGCCCTTGACCTCCTGGTCCTGTTCCATCTCCTCTAGGCATATTTATCACCTCCTTTTTAAAAATCAATTTAATTTCCGTAACAGTAAAACATCCTTAATGAACTATAGTTCATATATTATATATGAACTATAGTTCATTTGTCAAGCTTTTTTTATTCATAAAAAGGTCTCATCTTCATTACTGACATATTCGTAATCGATAAATTATGGCATCTTTTAAGCAATAAAGTAAGGGGGACTAAAGTCCCCCCTACAGTTGGAGACCGTTGCAAAAATGTTACAGTTGTGATTACATATATTCATAAAATTCATTTGACATTTTTTATAAATTCTTTATAATAAATAAATATTATGACACAATATAAATTTAAAACTGATGAAGTTACTGACTATATTGCAGGTTATGACCTTGAAGAAGCGAAAAAAAAATTAGGAATAAGAAAAATTGTTAAACTGGCAAGTAATGAAAATCCTTATAAGGCACATCCAGGATTAATAAAAGTCCTTAAAAAAAACCTTAAAAATATCTACCTTTATCCGGATCAAAGTTATAAATCAGTTAAAAAAGCCATTGCTGATAAAATAAAACTCAAACCATCTGAAATAACAGTTGGAAACGGTTCTGATGAAATCCTTGATTTAATATTTAAAGCTCTTATAAGGCCTAAAGATAAAGTCCTTCTTTTTAATCCCAGTTTTAGTGTTTATAAAATTTTATCAGAAGTTTACAAAACAAAACCTGTCTGGATTAATTTAAAAAATTTCCAATATAATATAGATAATATTTTAAATAAACTATCAAATAATATTAAACTTATTATTTTATGTAATCCCAATAATCCTACAGGAACATATCTCGATAAAAAGGATATGGAGAAATTAATCACTCGCCTACCCGGAAGGACAACTCTATGTATTGATGAAGCTTATTTTAATTATGCTGCAGCCCTAAATTTTCCTGATACATTGCAGTTATTTAAAAAATACATAAATAAAAAAAATATTATTGTAACACGAACCTTTTCAAAAATCTATGGTCTTGCAGGATTACGAGCAGGATATGCTTTTTCCAATAAAAAATTTATTAAAATCCTGGATAAAATAAGAATACCTTTTAACCTTAATCTATTAGCTGATAAGGCTATTGTTTTCTTATTACAAAATGACAGCAATCTTGAAAAATTTACAAACCTCAACATGGAAAATAAACTTTTTTTTTATTCCCAGTTAAAAAAATTAAATTTAAGTTATATTCCAACTCAGGCTAATTTTATTCTTATTAAAACTCCTATTCCAGGTAAAATTATATTTAATAAATTATTACAGAAAGGGATTATAATAAGACCTTTTGAAGATACTGTTTTGAAAAATTATATCCGGATTACAATTGGGACAAAAAAGGAGATCAAATTATTAATAAAAAAGTTGAAAAAAATTTTAAATTAAATAGTCTCTTAATAATTGGACTGGGGCTCACAGGTGGAAGCATTGCAAAAAGCATTAAGAAAAATTTAAGTTCAACTTATATAATTGCTTTTGATAAAAATATAAAAGCCTTAAAACAAGCTAAAAAAGAAAATATTATTGATGATTATTTTACAACACTACAACAAAAATATTTCCAAACTGATTTAATTATTTTTTGTTTACCTTTATATCAAATTAAGTCTGTTTTGAAAAAATTTAAAAAATTTATTAATAAAAGTACTCCTATTACAGATACAACAAGCACAAAATCAACCGTAGAAAAATTATTTAAAAATTATAATTTTATTGGTTCACACCCTATGGCAGGATCTGAAAAGTCAGGCTATGCATATTCCAGTGAAAAAATATTAGAAAACAGGACATGTATCATATGTAATAATAATCAAAAAAAAACAATGAATTTTATTGAGCAGTTCTGGCTCTCATTAAAAATGAATACAGTAAAAGTTTCATCAGATGAGCATGATTTTTCAACAGGAGTATCAAGTCATTTTATCCATTTACTTAGTTTCACTTATATTGATTATATAAAAACAAAAAAAATTAAAATTAAAAACTTTATTGGTCCTTCATTTAAAGAGTTTACCCGCATTGCAGGGAGTAACCCTGAAATATGGAAAGATATTTTTATTGACAATAAAAATAAATTAAATATAATTACTGATAGTTTTATTAATTCATTAAAAAAATTTCAAAAATCCTTAAATAATGATAAAAAATTATATAAAAAAATTAAAGAAATAAGGGAATTCATTATTAAATTGCCTAAAAAAAAGAATGAAAAATAATCATTTAATTATTGCCATAGATGGACCAGCAGGTGCTGGGAAGAGCACTATTGCTAAAATTGCTTCTGAAAAATTGAATCTTCTTTATATTGACACTGGAGCTATGTATCGGGCAATTACTTATATTGTATTGAAAAACAATATAAATATTAATGATGAAAAAGCCATTAATAATCTTTTAATAGACATGAATCTTGAATTTAAAAAAAATAATGAAAATAATATTGATATTTATTTTAATAATAAAAAAATTAATAACTGTTTAAGAACACAGCAGGTTGACCGGAATGTTTCAAAAGTATCAAGTTACCTAAAGGTGCGAGAACATTGTGTCCAATTACAGAGAAGAATTCCAAAAAATTATGATGTAGTTCTTGACGGCAGAGATATTGGTACTGTTGTTTATCCTGATACTCCTTATAAGTTCTATCTTGATGCAACAGTAGAGGAACGAGCACGCAGAAGAAAGCTGGATGTTAAAAATAAAGAAAATTTATCCCTTGAAGAAATAAAGGAAGATATCACTAAAAGGGATGAATTTGATTCCAATCGTAAAATAAGCCCTTTAAAAAGAGCTGATAATGCCATTTACATAGACACCTCAAATATGACTATTGATGAAGTAGCAAATAAAATTATAGAAAAATGTAAAGGATAATTTCACTTGACAAATAGTATAAATATTCTATTATTTTACAATTACATGTGATTATTTAAACTAAAAGGATAAGAATATGGATAAATTTAATCTGGATGAACTTGAAAAAACTGAGCTTAATACCATACAACAAGGTGATATACTGACAGGGCATATAATAAAAATAAGTAAAGACACAATTTACCTTGATATTGGTTATAAAATGGAAGGGAAAATTGATGCTTCTGAATTTCAATCTCCACCTAAAATAAACGATGAAATAGAAGTTATTGTTTTAAAAACTAATGAAGTTGATGGTGATATCATTATATCACATAAACAGGCAAAATTTATAAAAGTATGGAACCATTTACTTCAAACATTTGAAACCTCTCCCTATATATCAGGAAAAATTACTGAAAAAATGGAAAATGGATATGAAGTGGACATTGGAATACCAGCTTTATTACCATTCAGACATATTAAGCGGATTGATAATGTTGAAGAGCTGAAAGATAAGCAATTAATGTTTAAAATATTAGATATCAGAGAAAAAAATAAAAAAATTATTCTATCAAGAAGAGAATATTTAAATGAAATAAACGAAAAGAAAAAAAAGAAAATTTTTGAAACAATCCAGGAAGGAGCTGTTCTGGAAGGTATTGTTAAAAATATTAAAAATTTTGGAATATTTATCGACCTTGGAGGGATAGATGCCTTTATTCCAAGAACAGAATTATCCTGGAGTAAAAATGTTATTCCTAACGAAATTGTATCTGTCAATCAGCAAATTAAAGGAAATGTTATTTCTTATAATAAAAAAGAAGAAAAGATCACACTTAGTTTAAAAAATCTAATTGCCAATCCATGGAATGATATTAATAAAAAATATCAGGAAGGGATGATTGCCAAGGGCAAAGTTGTTAAAATCATTAATTCAGGTGCATTTGTTGAGATGGAACCTGGTATTGATGGATATATTTCAAAAGAAAACCTAACATGGACTAAACATATTAAGTCACCATTTGATGTAGTAAAAAAAAATGACCAGATAGAATTTAAGATATTAAATATTGATAAAATAAACAAAAAAATTGCATTAGGATTGAAACAAGTTCTTCAAAACCCATGGGATGAAATCACAAAAAAATATTTTGTAGGTCAAAAATTAACCACAAAGGTAAAATATGTAGTTAATAATGGTGCTTATGTTGAAATTGATGAGAATATTGAAGGATATATTAATATTGATGACGTTTCATGGATAAAAAGATACCAGAGTGGAAAAGATGCCTTTAAAAAAGGCAGTACTGTAAGTGCAGTTATAATGGATATTGATCCAAATGCACAGCTTATTAAATTAAGTCTAAAACAATTACTAGTAAATCCATGGCAGATACTAAAAGAAAAAATGGAGACTAAAACCGCAGTAACAACAACTGTAACTAAAATCACAAAATCAGGGACATTTATTAAACTTGAAAATGATATGAATGGATTTATTCCATATAACCATTATGATATTCATTATGTTAAAGAATTAACAACATTTTTTAAAAAAAATGAAAAAGTTACATGCTTTATTATTAATATTGATGAAAGAAAAAAATTAGCTATATGCAGTTCTAAAGCTTATAAAAAATCAATTGCTGAAAAAGAGATGGAACAATATATAAAAAAGGAAGATGTTGGAACAGCTAAACTTGGAGACTTTTTTAAACTGAAAAAAGGATAAATATTAATACATCAAAACGCATAAAAAACATGTAGGGAGGGTTTAAACCCTCCCTACAAAAAAAATGATTATGTAATTAATTAATTTTTAATAAATATTAAAAAAAAGGAAAAGGAAATTAAAAATGGATTTAAATACTTTAAAAAACAAAATAAACCAGATCAGAGACAAATTTAAACTAGAGAGAATAGTTGATAAATTTTTCCCCAGACGGATTACAAAAAAAGATATGAAACAAAATTTTTTATTAAATATCAGTCTGCTTATCAGACATTTTGTTGTAACCCATAAAAATTTAGTAATGATGCTTCTTATCGGCATTTTTGCCTTTATTATTTTTATTGCTGTTTATCTTCATTCCTATGAGAAAAAAGTTGGTGAAGCAAATAAATGGTTTGAAATATCCCTTTCATTTTATAGAAAAGCATTTATTGAAAGGGAATTAACTCCGGAGCAAAGGATGCAGTCTTTAAAGCAAAGCATTGGCAGGTTTGAAGATGTTATAAACAGATTCGGGCAGACTCCATTGAAATATGATGCATTGATGTATCAGGGGCATGCTTATTTTGAAATGGGTGATTATAATACAGCCTTGAATAAATATAAAAAAATCATTGATAAGAAACCAGGTTTTTATTTTTCAGATTTTATTTTAATTAATATTGGAAAATGCTATGAACAATTGAATAACATACAGGGGGCATTGTCCTCCTATCAATCAGTTATAGAAGATTATTCCAAGGGCCCAGCTTTAGCAGAAGCAAAATTTAATATTGCAAAAATTAAGGAATTAACTAATAAAATAAATGAAGCATTTCAATCTTACCAGAAGATTATCACAGAACACCCGCAAAGTGTCTGGTCACAAGAAGCAAGAAGGCGTGTCTTATATATTCAGGCACTGGCACAAAAGCCGCATCCTAAACAAAAGCCAAAGCCTAAACCAAAGACAGAACCTAATGCAAATACTCAGAGCCTTGAGCTTGAACTCAAATAAATAATCATGTTAAAGATTATTGATTATAAAAAGTTCAATTTAAATAATTTTCTAAAAAACAGAATTACACCTTCAGAGGAAATTGAAAATCAAGTTAAATCAATCATTAACAATATTAAAAAATCTAAAGATAAAGCATTAATAGATTACTGCAGAAAATTTGATAAAACAGACCTTTTAAAAACAGGATTTAAAACAGAATCTTCTCAAATTAGTAAAGCATATAAACGAATATGTAGAAAAGACCCATTTTTTATTGAAACTTTAAATAAAATAATAGAAAGAATAAAAAAGTTTCATCTGAATCAGGTAGAAAAGCATTTTATCTCAGATACGGATAAAGGTGACATTACAGGTCAGATAGTAAATCCAATAGAAAAAATACTAATTTACATACCAGGTGGAAATGCCTTCTACCCTTCCACTCTCCTGATGAATGTAATCCCAGCTCAATGTGCTGGCGTAAAAAAAATATATATAACAACTCCTTTAAAAAATAATAAAACCATAAAAGATGAGATACTGGCAGCACTTTATTTATTAAATATAAAAGAGATTTATCATATTGGCGGAGCTCATGCTATAGCTGCTTTTACTTATGGAACGAAAAATATACCTGAAGTATATAAAATATTTGGTCCAGGCAATATTTATGTTACACTTGCTAAAAAAATGGTTTATGGAAAAGTAAATATTGACATGATTGCCGGTCCCTCTGAAATCCTTATAATAGCTGATAAAGGCGCAAATCCGGAATATATTGCTCTTGACATGCTGGCACAGGCTGAACATGATACCATGGCTGCATCTCTTTTAGTGACAGATTCAAAACAACTCTCTTTAAAAGTAAAAACAAAAATTAACTTTTTTTTAAATAAATTTAAAAACAAACTTGCTGAAAAATCCATAAGCAATAACGGTGCTGCAATTATTGTTAAGGATATTACACAAGCTTTTACCCTGTCCAATCGCTTAGCACCCGAGCATCTTGAAATTTTATTACCTGAACCAATAAAATATTTATCCAGAGTTAAAAATGCCGGATCAGTATTTTTAGGAGAATACACCCCTGAAGCAGTGGGTGATTATTTTGCAGGGCCAAATCATACTTTACCAACCATGGGAACAGCTAAATTTCACTCTCAGCTTGGTGTTTATGACTTTATAAAAAAAACAGGGTTTACTTATTTTTCAAAAGAAAAATTACAGGAAAATAAAAAATACATTTCTAAAATGGCTGAAATAGAAAATTTAAAGTTTCATTCTCTAAGTGTAAAATTACGAAAGTAAATATCCAAGAAGGAGCTGTAAATATGAGCATACTAGACACTCCCCCATCTGACTTCATCCGTAATATTATTGCTGAAGATATAAAGACAGGCAAACATAATGGTAAAGTGATAACACGGTTTCCACCGGAACCAAATGGCTATTTGCACATTGGACATGCAAAGTCTATCTGCCTGAATTTTAATGCTGCTCTTGAAAATAAAGGGATTTGTCATTTACGGTTTGATGATACAAATCCAACTAAGGAAGAAACAGAATATATTGAATCTATCAAAGAAGACATAAGATGGCTTGGATTTGATTGGAAAAATCATCTGTATTTTGCTTCTGATTATTTTGACAAACTATATAAGTATGCTGTAGGGCTTATTAAAAAAGGAAAGGCGTATGTTGACAGTTTGAGCTCAGATGAAATTAGAGAATATCGCGGCACCCTGACTAAACCAGGCAAGGAAAGCCCGTATAGAACACGCTCAGTTAAAGAAAATCTGGATATGTTCGAGCGAATGAGGAAAGGAGAATTCAAGGACGGTTCTTGTGTGTTGAGGGCAAAAATTGACATGGCTTCTCCAAATATCAATATGCGTGATCCTGTGCTTTATCGGATATTACACGCTTCACATCACAGGACAGGTGACAAATGGTGTATTTATCCAATGTATGATTTCACACATCCTCTTTCGGATTCTATTGAGGGAATTACTCATTCTCTCTGTACTCTTGAATTTGAGGATCATCGACCATTATATAACTGGGTGCTTGATGAATTAAAAACAGATTGTCATCCACAGCAGATTGAATTTGCCCGTCTTAATATCAGTTATACAATTTTAAGCAAACGAAAACTTCTTGAACTGGTAAATAAAAAACATGTTAAAGGATGGGATGACCCCAGGATGCCTACTATATCAGGTATCAGGAGACGAGGTTATACTCCACAATCTATCCGAAAATTTTGCAGGCAAATAGGGGTTTCCAAGAGCAACAGTGTTGTTGATATAGCTTTACTTGAATACTATATCCGTGAAGAGTTAAACCTGCATACTCCTCGTGTCATGGCAGTACTTCGCCCTATTAAAGTAATTATAGATAATTATCCTGAAGGAAAAATTGAAGAACTGGATGCTGTAAATAATCCTGAGGACTCATCAATGGGCATGCGCAAAATCCCTTTTTCACGGGTATTGTACATTGAAAAAGATGATTTCCAGGAAGTTCCGCCTAAGAAATTCTTTCGTCTTACACCTGGTCAAGAAGTAAGGCTCAAACATGCCTACTATATCAAATGTGATAGTGTAATTAAAGATAAAAAAACTGGAGAAGTAATTGAACTCCACTGTACTTATGACCCTGAAACAAGAGGAGGAGGTTCTCCTGACGGGCGAAAGGTTAAAGGAACCCTACACTGGGTTACGGCAGAACATTCTCTTAATGCTGAAGTGCGGCTATATAATTCCCTTTTCATCAAGGAAAACCCTGATGATATTAAAGAGAGTGAGGATTTTAAAGTTAATTTAAACCCAAATTCATTGGAGATATTAAGCTCATGCAAGGTTGAGCCTTCTCTGGCAAAAGCTAAGGCTGAAAACAGATACCAATTTTTAAGGCAGGGTTATTTCTGCATTGATTCTAAGGACTCAAGCTCGAAAAAATTGATTTTCAACCGTATAGTATCATTAAAAGACACATGGGCTAAAATCGAAAAAAAACAAGAGAAAAAATAAACTATCTATGATAAAAGTCAGGAAATAATTATTTCTTATCCTACTTCTTTAATATCTCTTAAATTTTTAAAAAATATTAAAAAAGTCGAACCAGTAAAAAAAGGATATGGAAAAGGTTCTTTTATAGTTATTAGAGCAAAAAAAAGGGTTTGGGGTCAGTCGTTCAAATTACAAAAATTTTAAAA
>CBDVEP010000090.1:0-12975 GCA_965373035.1 uncultured bacterium | reverse complement strand
TTCAATAAAAATTTTGAAATATTTTAATATATATTCGTTTTATTCTGAATCGCTGATTTTTTAAAGATTCGTTTGCCAGAATCTTTAAAAAACATATTTTTAAAAAGCCAGATATCTACAAGGTCTCGCGTCTGAAAATAATATTTTATAGGATTTAAAAAAAACCTAGTGCATTCTGAACTTTTATTGTAAATTTATCCATTCTCATTGTAATAACCTTTTTATATTTGTTTAGCTAATTTTATTATTTTTAATTATTCGCTGGTTCGGGCTTCAGAAACCCGAACCAGTAACATCCTTTTGCTTTATATATAAACACATTTTAAAGAAATTCAATGTATAATAATTGATATAATCTTTAACAATTCAGTATTAGGCAATATATTAATCAAAAATAGACTTTTCACACAGTCTGTTATCCGCTATGCATTCAAGGTGGTATATCCTCTGCTTTGTCCTGTCTGTGGCAGCAGGATAAAAATCATTGCTTATATAGAGAAGCAGGATATAATTAAATTGACAAACGAATTAAAAAAGCTAAAATTATAACTAATGATATACAAAAATTTAATATATTTTTAATTATATTATTTCTATCTTTTATAATCAAAATTAAAACCATCAATATGATAATATCAAGGTAAGGGATGCATTATTAGAGCAATATTCTTAATTTAATTTAAATGAAAAAATTACAAATATTTGTTATAATTTTGTTATTGTGTATTAATATATTTGCAGTAGATAAAGAAGGGGATCCAGCGCTGTAATTTTTAAAAATAAGCCCCTATCCTGAATCTGATGCACTGGGTAATGCTTATATCTCTATTTCAAGAAATGCATCCTGCTTATATTATAATCCTGCATTAAGTTCTTTCCTATATTATAAATCACCACATAATTCTAATGTATATTCACTGAACTATAAGCCTCAATATCCTTTCTTAATGAATATTAATATTGCATTATGTTATGCAAAATTTTATCAATCTTTAAATTATGGTGCTTTATTCAGCACATTTTCATTAAGAAAAATCGGTACAATTGGAATAGGAGTAACAAGTCTGTTTTATGATGATATAACTTCAGTGGAGGTAGATGAGCATGAGGATTATAGATTATCAAAAAAAATTAGTGCAGGTGATTATTGTTTTATAGCAAATTATGGATATAAGATAAATAAAAGAATTGGAGTAGGAATAAATTTAAAAGGGATAATGGAAAAATTAGCAGATACCAGAGGATTTAGTTTTGCTGGAGATGTAGGTGCTTTATATAAAAGAAAGAAATGGGGGGGTTGGAATTGCAGTTGAGAATATAGGTACTCCTATAAAATTTGAAAAAGAGAAACATAATTTACCATTAAATTTCAAGATTGGCGGAGATTGTGATTTAAGTATTAGAAAATTATTAACAAGTCACAAGGATAAGATATTGATTACAGGAAAGATTGAAAAAGGGCTTGAGACAGAATTTATAACAGGAGCAGGTATAGAGTATGGCTGGAATGAGATTGCTTTTATCAGGGTAGGGTATCAATTATTTGGGAATAATGAAGGAATAAAAGCAGGTTGTGGAATAAGGTATAAAAATTTTCAGGTAGATTATGCGATTAACCCTTATGAAAATTTAGGGATAGTTCATAGAATAGGGCTTGTAGTAAATATTGAAAATAAGATAAAAGTTTTATCTGAAGAAAAATTATTTAGAGAAACAGAGCGTGGATTAGAGACAAGGGTAAGGAATGATGTATTATTTGATTTTAATAAAGCATATTTAAAAAAAGAAGCATATAAAGCATTGGACAGGATATTAATAGTATTAAAGAAATATAAAAGATTAAAGATAAGGATAGAAGGTTATACAGACAACATAGGTGGAGATAAGTTTAATTTGGATCTTTCAAAGAATCGTGCAATAGCAGTATGCGAATATTTTAAAAAGCAGGGGATAAACCATGAGCGATTGATTTGTGTGGGATTAGGGAAAAGCCATCCAATAGCAAGTAATGAAACAGAAGAAGGAAAAGCAAAAAATAGGCGAGTTGATATAATATTATTAAAAAAAGCAGAAAAACCATATATTCCTGGTTTAATAGAGAAATTACCAGAAAGTGAAAGGGAAAAAACACGAGATTTATTTTTCTTAGGGCTTGATAAATATTACAGGCAGGATCCAAAAGGAGCAATAAAATTGTGGAAACAGATAAAGACAAGCGATAAGGAACTAAATAAAGAGATAGAAAAACAAATAAAAAAAGTAGAAGATGAGAAAAAGGATAAAAATAAATAAGAAAAAAAGATGTGATATTATGGTAAAAAGAACAATTTTTATATTTTTTCTTTTTATAGGTACCACTTATGCTCAGTTCACCAATTGGTATAGCATAAATCCAAGTGTAAGTATTAGCAGCATAGTGCTTGGGGATATAGACAGTGATGGAGCTTTGGATTTGATTATGACAGGAGAACATGGAGGTAATGAGAATTTCATAGTCTATAAGAACAATGGGGCAGGAAGCTTTAGTTCTAATCAAGCTTTATTCCCTGGTGTAAGTTATAGCAGTATAGCGTTAGGAGATATAAATTCAGATGGAGATTTGGATTTAATTATGACAGGGACAGGACCTGATGGTGTGACCCCTAATTTTATAGTTTACAAGAACACAAATTCAGCAATAAAAATTATCCACCATCTGCTCCATCCCAGATGAGTGCAGTAGATGTCAATGACTTCTGGCGATTTATATGGTATTCTTCATTTGATGACTATACTCATCAAAAAATGATTCAATATAAAATAGCAATAGGCACAAACCAGAGTGGGGTTTATAATTATATATCAGAAGCAATAGATTATCCTGTTGGCCAGGCAAATATAGGCAATATCCCGCAAGGCTGGATTAGTGACACTCAGTGTTTTTATCAATCAAAGATCCCTGTGACAAAGGAAGTTTATTGGAAAGTAGCCTCAATTGATACTGCTTTTAAATTTACATGGAGCCAGGAGCAAATAGCCTTACCACAAATACAGGAACTAGAAGGTAAAATTGACAATGTAGTAATTGGACCAAATCCATGGAGGCCTAATTCATCAAAAGGCATGGATTTTGTGATATTTTATAATTTACCTCATACAGTTACAATCAAAGTTTATTCAATAAGTGGCGGGCTTTTAGCTGAATTGAATAATATACATCCAACTTCCGGTAAATATAAATGGTACCCAAAAAATGATAGAGGTAAAACATTAAAAAGTGGGGTATATATTTTTTATATAACCGATACAAATGGGCATAGCAAATATTTAAAATTAATGGTGATAAAATAAATAGCGTTTAAAAATGGTCAGGTCTTGAATGTATAAGAAAATGCTTTTTTTCATTATTTTAATTTTATAATTTTACCATTTTTAATCAGTTTGTCAATAGATTTATTAATTTCCCACTGTAATTCAGACAGTAAAAGTAGAAAACACGTATCCTTTGAAAAAAGGAGTTGAAAACAGAATGAAAAGTCTTATGTATTTAAAGAAAACGTGGTGAATTTACGGTGACTTCGCATAAAGATGCCCTTATCTTTGAACTCTAAGATTTTTATTTTGCAGTAATTGTTCTACTTCTTCTTTAGTGGTTAAATTAAAATCCCCAGGAATAGAATGCTTAAGTGCTGAAAATGCAGTGGCAAAGTTTAATGCTTCTTTAAATGATTTTTTAGTTAATAATGAATAAATTAAACCTGCTGTAAAGGAATCACCGGCTCCTATCCTGTCAGTGATTTCTACTTCCCATTTGTCAGAAGAATAAAATTGTTTTCCATCAAACAGCACAGCTTTCCAGTTGTTTTTCCAAACAGAGATATTCTCCCGGATAGTAATGCAGACTATTTTAAATTTGAATTTATTTATTAATTTTTCAGATATTTTATGATAATTGCTTTTTTGATCTTTAATTTTAAATACTCTTTCAATGTCCTCTTCTGTAGAAATCAGAATATCTACATATTTCATATATTTTTCCTGAATTTCCTGTGCTTCTTCTTCAGACCACAGCTTTTTTCTGAAATTAAGGTCATAACTGGTCATACAGTTTAATTGTTTGGCTGTTTTTAAAAATTGAAATACTGCTTCTGCACATCCTCTGCCTAGAGCTGGTGTAATTCCTGTTGTATGAAACCATTTAGTTCTTTTCAGGATTTTTTCATAATTAAAATCATTTTTATTAATATTTGCAAATGATGAAAATGCCCTGTCATAAAAAATTGAACTTGGTCTTGGTGATGTACCTTTTTGATAGAAGTAAATACCAGCTCTTCCGGCTTTATCATGGATTATATATTCAGTATTAACATTATGTTCTCTTGCTTTGTTTTCTATAAGTGTGCCCAGGGGATTCTCAGGCAGTCTGGATGCCCATGCTGTTTTTATACCAAGTCGTGAAAGAGCTACAGCTACATTTAATTCAGCACCTCCTGCATTAACCATGAGTTGGGTGCATTGTTCAATTTTTTGAAAATCCGGGGGAGTTAGCCGAATCATGGCTTCACCAAATGTTATAACATCCATTATACAAACTCCTTTTAATACTTGTAGGCCGAAGGTGCCCTTCAGGGTACACGAATTCAATTCGTGCTATTGCTTTGACTCTTTATATTCCTTAATAATTTTTAGCACTTCTTTTGCATAATCCTGAATTTCTTTGTGTTTTTTTTCTTTTAATAATTGTACATTTGCAAGATTTCCACCCATTCCAATTAATGAGGCATTGGCAGATAGATAATCATTTAAATTTTTCAGATTTATTCCACCTGTTGGCATAAATACAGTATCAGGGAATATATTGCTTACTGCTTTTAAATAAGAACTTCCACCACATCCTGAAATCGGAAAAATTTTTATTGCATCAGCTCCCAGCTTTTTCGCTAATGTTATTTCAGTAGGAGTAAGAGTCCCGGGGATAGTCAGAATATTATGTTTAAGTCCTGTTTTTATTATTTCTTCATCAGTAACAGGTGAAACTAAAAATTCAGCACCTGCTTCTATTGAATTTTTTGCCTGTTCCCAGTTCAGCAGCGTCCCTGCACCCATGATAATATCAGGATGTTTTGTTTTTAATTCGCTGATTAATTTATATGCTTCAGGAACACTCATAGTGACCTCCAGAACAGTTATGCCAGTTTCTATAAGTAATTGTGATATTGTTTCTGCTTCTTTAAAAGAGGCTGTTCTAATAATAGGGATAAGAACATGCTTTTTTAGCCTGTTTAAAATTTCCTGCATATAAAAAAATATATAAATTAAAAATATAATGTCTATTATAATTACCTTACAAACAAGCCTACTGTTTCAAAATGATGGGTTTGTGGAAACATGTCAAGAGCAGTGATTTTTTCAAGAGAATAGTTGTTTGAAGTTAAATTTTTTGCATCCCTTATAAATGTACTGATTTCACATGATGAGTAAATAATTGCTTCCGGTTTTAACTTTACAATTAAATCCAGAACTTCTTGGGGCACACCTGTTCTGGGGGGATTAATAATAATAACATTAGCATATTCAAATTCATGAATTACTTTTTCTGCCTTGCCTGCAAGATATTTTATGTTAAATAGTTTATTTTTATTACGATTAATTTTAGCAAAATTAATTGCAGTATTATCACTATCAACGCCGGATATTTTTTTTATGTTAAATTTTTTTGCAAGATAAAGGGAAATTATTCCCGTCCCGCAGTAAAATTCTATTATTCTTTTTTTATTAAAAGAAGATACAAAATTTTTTATTACATTAAGCCATGGCTTTATTAAAAATTTGTTAGTTTGAAAAAATACGCGATAATCATATTCAATAGTAATATCATCAATTGAAAAATTTAATTTTTTTTGTTTTATATTAGATGATATGTTTTTATTATTGTCAGTTTTAATAATAAGATAAGGGACAGAAGGAATATCATTTATGGATTGAATAAAGTTTAATATATTTTCATCAAGTAAAGGGCATGTATCAATTAAAATTATTTTTTTAGAATTTTTTTTAAAATATCCTGTTTTTTTATTATAAATTTGAAGCCGTGTATTTAACCTGTAATTAAAAAATTGTGGGGAAGGAATAAAAGTTAAGGGATTATTTATAGTGATGTTGTTTTTTTGCAGAAATTCATTTATAATAGTTTGCTTGATTTCTGTCTGGTATTCATAATCTATATGCTGGAAATCACAGCTCCCGCATATCTGGAAATAAGGGCACTCAGGTTTGATACGGTGAGGAGATTTTTTAATAATTTTTTCCGGATAAGCATAACAGATATTTTTTTTATCTTCAATGATTTTTATTCTTACTGTTTCATTATTTATGGAGTAAGGAATAAAAAAAGTTTTACTATCATCCCTTGCAATGCCATAGCCTTTGTGGACAATTTTTTCTATTGTTAGATTGGGATTAATCAACATCAAACTTTTTATTTATTTTTTTAACAATTGTTTTACTGCAGTCCTGAAGTGCTTCATGAATGGTACTGTCTTCATCTGTTTCAGAATATGTAAAAACTATAACACCGGATTTAGCATTTACAATTCGTACACTTAATCCAACACGATAACCTTTTGTAGGGAAAAAAACAGCAACAATACCCCCGAGACATCCAGCAGTTAAACATCCCCCGAGGATACAGCATTTTTTATATCTGGAACTGATTCCGCTTACAGATTCCACTAATGTTACTTTACCCAGCATTATATATTTTGCACCCAGTAATTCCCCTATTTTAATAGAAGAATCTTCCTTTACAGCTCCTGTTAAACCAAAACCCTGTTCTTTCATTAATTTTTCAATATACATTCTTTCGATTAATCCAAAGTATTCATTTTCTACTAACTGTGATGTCATAATCTCAGCTCCTGTTTTACCAGAGCCTTTACCGTGCTTTCCATGCGCATCTTCAAATGGCAGTACAGCTAATGTATTTATTTCTTTTTGTGAAAAAACAGAATTGACTATTAAAATTCCTGTTATGATAAAAATTAATTTTAAACATTTCATATTGTAACCTCCATTATACCATTATTGTGTCTGATATACTATTTCTTTTAATCCTTTTAAGTCATTTGCTTTTAAAGAATAAACATTTTTTTCAGGAGAAGTCAACTGTTTTTGTATTTTTTCAGGTATTTCAGGTGAAAACCCCATGATTTTTTCAATTTTTTCAGGAAATTTAGCAGGATGAGCTGTTAAAAATGCTCCTATTTTATATTGTTTATATTTAGGATTTTTATTTAAAAATTCAAAAACCCCTTCAAGAGAAACAGCACTGTGTACGTCCAGTAAATAATTTTTTTCTTTATAAACTTTTTTTATAATTTGTGCTGTGGTTTTATCATTAATTGTTACAGGATATATTAATTCCTGCATTTTTTTTATGTTATTGTTAAAAACATATAAAATTCTTGGTATGTTATTAGGCTTTTTTACATTCATGGCATTACTTAAGCAGTTAAACGTATTAAATACTTCAACCTGGGATTTCCCTGCCTCTAGCATACGGGCAAGGTAATTATTCAGGTTATGAGGAGCAATGAATTTTTCAATTGGAAGTCCCCCAATATCTTTTTGTGCTAAAAAATTAGATCCAATATGACCGGCATTGCCTGTTGGAATAGAAATAATAATAGGCTCTCCATAATCTGCTATTTGAGAATAAAGCCAGAATGAAAACACCGCCTGGGGTATAAACCTGCCCCAGTTAATGGAATTAGCTGAAGTAGGATTGAATTGTTTTAACTGTGGATCATCAAGGGCTGATTTAGCCATTTCCTGGCATGTATGAAAGTCCCCATCAACTTCAACAGGATAAATATTTTCACCCAGTGTTGTCATCTGCTTTCTTTGAGTTTGCGTAACTCCTTTTTTAGGAAAAAGGCAGTAAACCTGAATGTTTTCTTTCATCCAGAATGCTTCATCAATAGCAGGGCCGGTATCACCACTTGTACCTACAAAAATTATGATTTTATTATTACTTTGTTTTATGTAATATTCAACAACAGAAGCTAAAAGCTCTGCTGCAAAATCTTTAAAAGCAAATGTCCAGTTGTGAAAAAGTTCCAGTACATAAATATTGTCATAGAGTTCTATAACAGGTGCTTTTATGTTTTTGTAGGTATTATAGATAATTTGTTCAAAATCTTTTTCAGGTATATCATTAAAATAAGGATAAAGTATTTTATGAGCAATAAAGGAATACTCTTTATTTTTAAATGATTTAATAGTAACTTCATCATATCTGACAAACTTTTCAGGAACAAATAAACCCTTTTCAGGAGCCAGACCTGTTAAGAGTACTTCTTTTATAGAATATTTTTTAGGATTGGTCGTATTATTGAAATAATCTTTAGTATTTATATATTTCATAGCTGCTATAAAATATTAATTATAATATTGATTTCCATAATTTTTTTAAGAAAAAAAGGATAGGATAGTTTTTAGGGATGTCATTGCGAGAAGCGTAAGCGGTCCCTGTGTAAACAGGGGAGTTAAGGCTTTAGCCTTTTATAATTGATTCTATATTAATAATAATAAAAGACTAAAGTCTTAATTCCTAATAAAAGAATATATAAGTGACCGATTACTAACATAACAAAATATTACTTGACAAATTATATATTTTGGTATATATGGTGGTATATATTTTTAAAGGTGGTGATAAAAATGCAGACAGCCAAACTTTTTAAAAATGGAAGAAGTCAAGCAGTTCGTTTACCCAAGGATTTTAGATTTAAAAGCGACAATATTTATATAAAAAAATTTGAAGACATTGTTTTGCTAATTCCTAAAAAAAGCCAGTGGACTTTTTTAAATAAAAGCCTTGATAAATTTACTGATGATTTTATGGATAATTATACCCAATCAGAGATTCAAAAAAGAGAAATGCTGTGAAATATATGTTAGATACAAATATTTGTATCTATATTATTAAAAAGAAACCTGTTAAAGTTAAGTTATAACTTATATCTTATATCTTATAACTATCTAAATTATAAAAAATTTATTCAAATAAAGCTTTCAATTAAAAGGGTATATTTTTAAAAAGAAATAAAGAAACCACAAGAAATAAAGAACATCTTGACATTAGATAATTATTGTATATACTTTATATATACATTTAGGGAGGTGTTAATATGATTACTAAAGTTCAGAAGTGGGGTAATAGTTTAGGTGTCCGTATCCCTAAACCTTTTGCAAAAGAATCTCATATTGAAACAGGTGATCATGTTGATATTGAAATAGAAAATGAAATATTAACAATAAAACCTGTTAAACCTTCATATAACTTAAAGGATTTAGTTACTAAAATTAATAAAGGAAATATTCATGATGAAGTTACTACTGGTAATCCTATAGGAGAGGAAATTTGGTAACGTCCGAAAAATATATTCCTTCACGTGGTGATATAGTATGGTTGGAATTCAACCCTCAAACAGGTCATGAGCAAGCGGGAAAAAGACCAGCATTAGTAATTTCACCAAAAATATATAATTAAAAAGCAGGACTGGCTTTATTTTGTCCTATTACTTCACAAATTAAAGAATATCCTTTTGAAGTTAAGATTCCCTCTAATTTAAAAATAAAAGGGGTAATTATTTGTGATCAAATTAAGAGTCTTGATTGGAAAAAAAGAAAAGCAACAAAAATATGTAAAATACCTATAGATATTTTAAATGATGCAATTGCAAAAATGATGACCTTAATTAAATGATTTTAAGAATTGTTAAATAAAAAAATTAAGGTAACTATTCAGGTATTACAGTTAAATCACATTTTCATGTAGTGTAAGGGTCGGTAGACCCCCCTGTGTCAGGGTAGTTGTCGCCTCTAAAAAAGGAGAAACAAAAAGTAATATTAAAAAATAGCATAGTTTCAATACAAAATAGTATATATTCGTTTAATCCGTTTGTTGGTTCGGGTTTTACGATAGGCACTCCCTTTGGTCGTATAACCCGAACCATAAACAATATGCCAAACAATCAGGTCGTAGTTTTTATATTATTGACAGAAGGAAGATGAATAACCGTGCATAACAAATCTGTTTGAAATAAACCGAAAAAATTTGATTTTATATTCTAATATTATAATATATAGTCAAGAAATAGTGAGGAAAAATTTTAATGAAAATAAAACTTCAGATTAAATTAGTTGTTATCTTTTCTAGTTTATTTATAATCAGTTTTAGTTTGATAAGCTTTTTATCATACAAATACAGCTATCGAATATTAAAAGCCATATCCCTGCATCATGTGGAATGTCCTGCATGGAAAATAGAGCAGTTTATAAAAAGCTTTATATCTATCCAGAAGGAAGCCATTGTATGCAAGGCTACTTCTATTTATATCAAAGAAAAATTAAAAAAAATTAATAAAAAAACAAGAAATTATAATAAATTAATTAGTAAAATAAACATGAGATTAAAACAAATGATAAAAGGCAACCATCGTATTACTGAACTTTTTATTTTAAATATGCAGGGAAAGGTAATAGCCTCTACTGATACAAAGCAAATAGGAAAAAATAAATCAGACCGTGATTATTTTATAAAAGGAAAGAAAAAAGTTTTTGCAACAGATATATATCTTTCACTTGCTTTAAAACATCCTACATTATTAACATCAGCTCCGATATTAAATAATAAGCCTATTTCAGCAGTAATGGTGGCAAGAATAAAAATTGAAGAAATGGCTAAATTTGTAAAAGGATTTATTGGCAGGGCAATAACTGAAGAGATATATTTAGTAAATAAGAATGGTGAATTTTTATTAGGCAGTATGACTGAACCTGTTGAGTTTAAAAAAAAACTTATTTCTAAAGGAATTAATAATTGTATAAATGGAAAAAGTGGTGTAAAAGAGTATGTAAATTATAAAAATGTTCCTGTTGTTGGAGCATTTAGATGGATGGATAAAGAAGAATGGGGTTTAATTGTAGAAATAGAACAAAAAGAAGCTTTCGCAGTAATATATAAATTACGAAATTCAATCCTTTTTGTAGGTTTTATTATGACTTTTTTAATTATTATTATTGTTTTTGTAATGGCGGGAAAAATATCACAGCCAATATTAAAATTAGCTGAAGCATCTGATAAAATTGCTTCCGGTGATTTAAATGTATCAGTAAAAGTAAATACTGGTGATGAGATAGAAGTTTTAGCTAATTCATTTAATTACATGGTTAAAGATTTAAAAATATCCAGGAAAGAGCTGAAAAAATGGGGAGAATCCATGGATAAAAAAGTTAATGATAAAACAAAAGAGCTGCAGGAAAAAGTTGAAGAGTTGGAAAAATTTAACAAATTTTCCATAGACCGTGAATTAAAAATGATAGAATTAAAAAAAGAAATTGAAGATTTAAAAAATAAATTAAAATTAAAGGTATAGTTATTTAATATGGCAGTTAATAATAATAAAGAATTAGTCAAAGTACTATCCATACACTTTAGAGAAAATCGAGAAATCTTAAGAAAGCAATGGATAAAAGAAATGAATACTAAAAGACTTTTAGCCGGGTTAACACATAAGGAGATAGAGATAGAATCAACAGTTATTTATGATACCTGCATTGATTGTTTAGCCACAGGTAATTTTGGAGGTGCCAGAAAATATGCCAGGGCAATGGCAGAAAGAGGAGTTCTACAGGGTATGACTTCAGAACAGATAATAGGAGGGATGCTTACTTTAAGAGATATATATGGAAGGTCATTATTTAATAAATATAAAAACAATCAACCTGAATTAAATAATGCATTGTCCATCTACGAACCTGTAGCTGATAAAATCTTAGTAATTGTAGCTATTGCTTTTGTTGAGAGAAAAACCCTGGATTTACAGGAAGCAAAAGCAGAATTAGAAGAAAAAGTACTGGAAAGAACAAAAGAATTACAGGAAAAGATTAGGGACCTGGAAAAGTTTAATAGATTATCAGTAGGTCGTGAATTAAGAATGATAGAACTTAAGAAACAGATAAAGGAATTGAAAATAAAAATAACGAGGTTGGAAAGAAAAGTAGAATGAAATGGTTAATTCCTGCTATTTCCATAGACTGCGGATTTAAACTTGCAATTGCACTTACTCTTTTTATTCGATATCTGGAGACTAAAGATAAAGTAATTTTCTGGTGGTCAATAGGCTGGATGTTTTTTGGACTGCATAATATAATAGAATTAACCCTTCTTTTTACTAAGATAGAATGGCTCTGGTTCCCCTGTCATATTGTTTATGCATTTACTGCGGTCGCTTTTCTGGAAAGTGTCGGCAACATGCAGACGCCAACTCCAAAAAAATGGCATATAGTAAGTATTATTATTGGTATGGCTGCTGTTTTAAGTTCTTATATTGGAGTGTTTATAATCAGGGAGTGGAATTGGGCAGCAATACCAGCTTCATTTATTAATGGGTTGGGGTTTTTAGCGTGTTCTTTTTATTTTCTTAAGTTTACAAGAGCTAAAAAAAGCAGGGCAAATTTATTAATATTCCTTGGATTTTTTTTAAATGGTATCCACAATCTGGATTATCCGTTCCTTAGACCTATTGAATGGTTTGCTCCGATTGGCTTCAGCCTGGGTGTAGTTTTTGCTGTAATATTTGCTGTTGGACTGGTTATTACTACAACCATGGAACTGCGAAGACAGAGAGCAAAAAGCCAGAAAGCAGCTATAAATCTTGAAATTCTTAATACAATTTCCAGAACTGTAAGCCAATCACTTAATTTAAATGAAGTTTTAAATAATGTTTCAAATAAAATAATAGAGTTGATGAAAGTTGATATTGTATTTATGATATTGGTTAAAGTACAAACTAGAAAATTTACTCTTATGAATTACAAAGGGTTTAGTCATAAATCTGTAGGTACATTAAAAAGGATAAATTTCAGCAAAGATAAATTTTTTGAAAATATTATACAACATGGAATGAGTAAAGTTATACATGACATTTT